>JAFTKV010000155.1 GCA_017453085.1 Clostridia bacterium | reverse complement strand
ATTTGCAGAGGAATTTGGCCAGCTTGCGGGGCTTGATCTCGTCCATGGGGATCGCCCGTCCCTGAGAGCAGGCCACTGCCTTTTCGGAGATGAACAGAATATCGCCGTTCTGCAGATGCTCCTTAGCGTACTGTTCGGCCACATCACAGATGTTATCCTCGCGGGTGATGACGTGGGTCTTGATGGGCAGACGGGCGTAGGACTTGCCGTCTACCAGAATGTATTGATTCTTACCTGCGTTATTTTCAAGTAATTGACTCATTTGATTGCTCCTGTTCGTTGAAATCGGGGATTTTTACTTTATTATGCACTATTTTACACCTTTCTATGTTGTTTGTCAAGTGCAAATTGGAGCGATACGGAAAAAGTCGTGCTCTGCGGCGGCGATTGGGGAAATATTTTTCGATATCCTCTTGCCTTTAGGGCAAAAATGCGCTACAATAGAAGCAGTAACTTACATTTTACCCGAATTTTACATTCCTGTGATTTTACATTTAACCTCCGTCGTATATACTGACCCTTGAATAAACCGCACAAGGAGACTACTCAATGATCTATTGCTTAGAAGATGACGCCAGTATTCGCGAGATGATCGTCTACACTCTCCAAAGCTACGGGATGGAAGCCCGCGGCTTTGACCGTCCTTCCGCATTCTGGAAGGCACTGGAGAGTGGCGTGCCCGATCTTTTGCTACTGGATATTATGCTTCCCGAGGAGGACGGCCTGTCTATCCTCTCCAGGCTGCGTGCCAACCACTCTACCGCGCAGCTGCCGATTCTGTTGCTGACGGCGAAGGGAAGCGAATACGATAAGGTCGTGGGGCTGGACAGCGGCGCCGACGACTATCTGGCCAAGCCCTTTGGAATTATGGAGCTGCTGGCGCGCATCCGCGCTCTGCTGCGCCGCTTTGAAAAGACCGGGGAGAGCAAGGCGAAGGAATATTCCGTGGGGGCACTGTACGTGGATTCTGCCCGTCACGTGGTGCTGGACGGCGGGCGCGAGGTCACGCTGACCAACAAGGAATACAATCTGCTCCTCTTCTTTTTGGAGCATCCGGGCATCGTGTTTACCCGCGATCAGCTGCTCAATCACATCTGGGGCTACTCCTTCGACGGAGAAAGCCGCACGGTGGACGTGCACATCCGTACTTTGCGCACCAAGCTGGGCGCATCGGGCGATCTGATCGAAACGGTGCGGGGCATCGGCTACAAGCTCAGCGATAACTGACGGGGCTCGAAATCGTCCGAAAGGAGGCTTTTTCATGACCAAGCGGATCTTCCGTTCCATGTTTTTACTGGCGATTGCAGTACTGGCGGTCAGTCTGCTTCTTGCGCTGGCCGTTTTGAATCAGTATTTTTCCCGTCAGTATGACCTTCGTCTGCGGGATGAGGCGTATTTTATCTCCTGCGGCTTGGAAAGCGAGGGAGAGAACTATCTGGAAAAGCTTGCCGATCGCACATCAAGCACGCGCATTACCTGGGTTGCCGCAGACGGTGCCGTGCTCTACGACAATACCGTAGACGTCGCAATGCTGGGCAACCATCTGGATCGGGAAGAGATTCGGGAAGCGTTGGAGAGCGGCGAGGGAAGCGCAACCCGCTATTCCGACACGCTGACCCGTGAGACGGTCAACTATGCTCTTTGCCTGTCCGACGGCAGCGTTTTGCGGGTGTCGGACACCCACGATTCGGTGCTGAATCTGCTGCTGCGCCTGCTGACCCCCATGCTGGCGGTGACGGTGGCGGTGGTGTCTGCTGCGGGATTTTTGTCCTATCGGCTGGCACGGAAGGTGACCGAGCCGCTGAACAAGCTGGATTTTGCCCATCCCGAGCGCAGCAAAACCTATAAGGAGCTGACACCTCTTCTGGATCGTCTGTCCCGACAGAATCAGCAGATCCGCGAGCAGATGGAGCAGCTGGAGCGTCGGCAAAAGGAATTTGCCGCCATCACCGAGAATATGAGCGAGGGACTGCTGGTGGTGGATGCTGACGGAAATCTGCTGTCCTACAATTCCGGTGTCCTCAGGCTGCTGGACACCGCCGGAGGCGAGAGCGCGGCGAATCTGCTTTCGTCGGATCGGAACGCAGTAGTGCACGCGGCGATTTTGCAGGCACTTGCAGGGAATCACGCCACCGAGCTTGCCGATTACGGCGGCAGAGTGTACCAGCTCATCGCCAATCCCGTCCACGAAAACGGTGAAACGGTAGGCGCGGTGCTGATGATTTTGGACGTGACCGAGCGGGAGGAGCGGGAGAAGCTCCGTCGGGAGTTTTCCGCCAACGTGACCCACGAGTTGAAAACGCCCCTGACCTCCATCTCGGGCTTTGCGGAGATGATCCGCATGGGCATCGTCCGTCCCGATGACGTGGGCGATTTCGCGGGCAAGATCCATAAGGAATCCCAGCGGCTGCTGGGGCTGATCGACGATATTCTGAAGCTCTCCCAGCTGGACGAGAACTCGGTGACGGATACGAAGGCGCCGGTGGATCTGGCGGTGATCGCCGCGCAGGTGACCGACCGCCTGGCGCACCATGCACAGCGACGCTCGGTGAAGCTGGAGACCTATCTTTCCTCTCAGCGGATCATGGGCGTACCGCAGATTCTGGACGAGATGATCTACAATCTGGTGGAAAACGCCATCAAATACAACAAAGAAGAAGGAAGCGTCTTCGTGTCCTTGCAAAGAGAGGGAGCGAAGGTGCGGCTCACCGTCCGTGATACGGGCATCGGCATTCCCGACGCTGACCGATCACGGGTGTTCGAGCGATTCTATCGGGTGGATAAGAGCCACTCCAAGGAGATCGGCGGAACGGGTCTGGGTCTGTCGATCGTCAAGCACGGTGCCGCCTTCCACGGTGCCACCATCACGCTGGACTCCACGCCCGGGCAGGGAACCGTGATCTCGGTTCTTTTCCCCGCAATAGAAGAATAAAACCGAACGGCTTCTGCATCGCAGAAGCCGTTCGGTTTGTAGATAGGATATTATCTGGAAAGCTATGGAAACAAATCGTACGCACCTCCCGCTCGAACGGTCTGCACCAAGGGAATGGTTGGTGCGCCCCCTTCGATGCCGCCTACGGCGGCGCGGAACGGTCAAGACCGTTCCCTACAAGGTTGGAGCGATCTGCACGGTGTCTGCACCAAGGGAATGGTTAGCAAGATGCGTTTGGCGCGGGCCGGACGCTCCGCTATTCCGTCGCTACGCTCCTTACGAGGGCGCCAGCCCCTACGGGGGCTACATCGAGGCGCACCTCACACCGTAGGGGAGCGCATTGCGCTCCCGCTCGAACGGTCTGCACCAAGGGAATGGTTGGTGCGCCCCCTTCGATGCCGCCTACGGCGGCGCAGAACGGTCAAGACCGTTCCCTACAAGGTTGGAGCGATCTGCACGGTGTCTGCACCAAGGGAATGGTTAGCAAGATGCGT
>JAFTKV010000154.1 GCA_017453085.1 Clostridia bacterium | reverse complement strand
GTAGGTGCAGATAGTAACGGCGTCCAGGTCGGGGATCGCCTCCAGCATCTCGTGGCCGCTGAGATAGCAGGGCACGTCGGGGAAGCCCCAATCGGTCATGAACTTCTTTGCCTTGCCGGGGACAAGGTCAGCTGCGCCGACGATCTCTACGTCGGGCATCTTCTTCAGCTCGTTCATATGAGAGCCTGCGATCCAGCCCGTACCGATGATGCCGACTTTCAATCTTTTGTTGGTGTCAACGACATTCTCGGAATGATCCTCCTTGAACGCGTCAAGGCTGCTGATTGTTTTTTCTGCCATAACAAAAATCTCCTTTAGGAAAATATTTTATACATATTGACTTTTCGCAAAGTTATCCGTATAATTATTATAGCGCAAACAGACACGGGGGCTCTACCATAATATTGACCACCGCTTGAACAATATTGACTTTTAGGTGACGAATCATGCACAACGAACGGGTCCGCCGCAATCTGGCGGATATTCACGCATTTCTTTCTTATACGAACCCCGTCGGTAACACCGACAAGATTTGTGATATTCACTATCACGACGAGATCGAGCTGCTTCTGGTAACCGGTGGCAAGCTGGGCTGCTACATAGACGGCGATCCCCTCATTGCATCTGCCGGACAGGTGATCTTCATAGATTCCCGCGTTCCCCACTGGACCGAAGCGGAAAGCGAGGATTGCGCCTATATCCTCTTTCAGTTCATTCCCGACGATTTCGAGCCGGGCAACCGCAGCAGTCGCACCTATGCGCAGCCGCTCTACCAATTCGCCCGTACCGGCGGACAGTCTGCTCATCTGATCGACGACGAAACGGTGGTCACCGCCATCAAGAACATCTGGACGGAGTACGTCGCCCGCAAGGAGGGTGCCGGCAAGTTCATCTTGGCCGGTCTGTACTATCTCATCGGCTGGCTGGAGCGGGGCGGATATCTGACCGGCGTTACCCAGCCCGACGATCAATCGGTGCAGAAGCTGCTGCCTGCATTGGAATATATTGACCGCTGCTACGGCAAGCAGGAGCTGTCGCTGGAGGAGGTCGGCGACGTGCTGGGACTGAACCCCACCTATTTCTGCCGCCTGTTCAAGCGGATCACGGGGCACGGCTTTTCCGAATACCTCAACTACGTGCGCATCGCCAAATCGGAGGAGCTTTTGCAGAACACCTCCATGAGCATTCTGGACATCTCGCTGGAGGTGGGCTTCTCCTCGGTCTCCTACTACAATCGGGTGTTTAAGAAAATGAAAAACTGCACCCCCTCGGTCTACCGATCGGCGCAGTATTCGGCAATGTAGACAGAAAAATGACCAAAGGCAACTACTCATAAAGACGTAAATACCCCGATAGGCTTTTATTTAGCCTATCGGGGTTAGTTGTCATATTCCATTTGATCAGTGACTTTTACTGCAAGCTTCGCATTTGTGGTACAAACGCAACGAGAAAAGCCACCCTTATTCCTCCGAATATAATTCATCGTAGTGCCAACGCATGGGATTATCGCAGATGTATTTGACCGTTTCTTCATAATCCTCCCGACCACGAAGGATATGTTCATGAAAGGATGTTTGAAACAGCTTATCAATCGGTTTAACTTCCTTGCACTTTCTTGTTGTCAAGGATTTATACGCACAAACTACATCCATCACCGTAGGGCGGGGGCTTGCTCCCGCCGTCTCGTTGGCAATTACCAATAAAAAATGGATGCGATTCGGCATGATTACATATTTATCAATCTTTACGGAAGGATAGCGGTTTTCAATCAACAATAGCTGTTCTTCCGCTATTATTCCGTATTCCGTTAGTTCCAAAGCGGCGGGAGCAAGCCCCCGCCCTACGACGTGAGATAACAAACAGCGACGATTTTGCGTGCAGATAGTAACAAAATATGCGCCTGCCGTACTGTAATCGTAATGATCTAACCGAGGATGCTTTCTTTTTACCAAATCTCCCATATTTATCATCCACGCGCTTTACAACAATCGTGCTCGGGCATTATTGCTCGGTTTCTTCCTTCGATACCGCGGCCTTGCGGTTCATCACGATGTCCTTCAGGAAGATGCTCACACCAACTACCAGCATGGTAACGGTGATCAGCATCACGGTCGCCCAGATGTTACCGGCCGCCAGCGTGTCGCCGATGGAGGTGGAAAGGATCAGCGCAGGCAGTCTGCCTACGGTGGCGAGAATCACGATCCGCGAGGGCTTCGCCTTGGTGAAGGGGGCGAAAAAGGTGATCAGATCCTTGGGCGTGCCGGGGATCAGGAAGAGGATGAAGATCAGCAGATCCCGCTTGTGGGGGTCGTGCAGGAAGGTCAGCTTCTCAAATCCCTTGGAATTGCAGAACATATTCACGAACTTCATGCCGAAGCGGTTCACCGCCCAGACGATCATCGCCGTGCCCAGAATGTTGCCGATGGTGCCTACCACCGCGCCGCCCACCGTGCCGAACATAAAGCCGAAGAGGAAGGCCAGCGGTCCGCCGGGGATCAGTGCCAGCAGCATCTGCAGGATCTGGACGATCACCATCACGGGATAGCTCCAGAAGCCGAAGCCGGACAGCATTTGCTGATATTCCTGAAGAGTAGCCTTTAGCTCTTCCCCGTTTTCGCCGGAATAGTAGTGATCCATGACCAGCGCCATGATGATGATCACGATCTCCAGCAAAACGAGTCCTGCCACGATCAACAGATTATTTTTCAGCGATTTTTTCTTTTCGGCGTCCATCGGGCCACTTCCCTTCATCGTTAAAACTTCCCTAATGCAATTATTATATCTGTCTATTTTGAACCTGTAATGAACAAAAACGCAAGATAACACAAATAATTATGATGTTTTCTGCGATCAACCCCGGCACAAGCATTTGTGCCGGTTTCATAAAAGTTCTTGGAGATTCAAAAGAACCTTCTTTCAAGAAGGTTCTTTTGCGGGGCGTGGGGCAGAGCCCCACATAACTTACGGCAGGCAGTGACCTGCGGCGCGGTAGATCTCGTACCACTCGGAGCGAGTGAGGGTCACGTCGGCGGCGGCGCAGATCTCAGCCAGATGCTCGGGATTCATCGTACCGGCAATCAGCTGCATATTCGCAGGATGGCGGAGGATCCAGGCAGCGGCCACGCCGGTCTTGGACAGGCCGTGCTTCTCGCCGATCTCAGCAAGCTTTTGGTTTAGCTCGGGGAACTTTTCGTTATCTACAAATCGGCCTGCGAAGAAGCCGTACAGGAAGGGCGACCAGGTCTGAATGGTGATGTTGTTGATGCGGCAGTATTCTAAGAGCGCACCGTCGTGCACCTGAGACTCGGCGTTTTTCATATTCACATTCATACCGGAGGTCACCATACCTGCCTCGGTCACCGAAAACTGGAGCTGATTGGCAACGAGGGGCTGCTTGACAGCGGTTTTGAGTAGCTCCATCTGCATGGAGTTGTGGTTGGATACGCCGAAATAGCGCACCTTGCCCTGAGAGTGCAAAAGATCAAACGCCTCTGCCACCTCCTCGGGCTCCATCAGGGTGTCGGGACGGTGGAGCAGGAGCGCGTCTACGTAGTCTACGCCCAGACGGGAGAGACTGCCCTCCACCGCAGAGATGATGTGCTCCTTGGAAAAGTCGTACATTCCGGGGCGGATGCCGCACTTGGTCTGAAGCACCATCTTGTCCCGTACCTCGGGATGACGCTTCAGATAGGCTCCAAAGAGACGCTCGGAATTGCCGCCGCCGTAAATATCGGCGTGGTCGAAGTGAGTGATGCCGTGCTCAAATGCGCACTCCATAATGGCGTCCACTCTCTCGTCGGAGAGTCCGCTCATACGCATACAGCCCAGCGAAACGGCGGAGGAGGGAATGATCCCGCCCATCTTGATTGGTTTCATAATTTTATCTCCTTTTCTTGGGGAAACTTCTTGAAAGAAGTTTCCACAAACCCCTTCAAGAACTTTTGATAAAGCCGACAAATACTTGTCGGCTACTTTTTTAATCAAACAATCCGTAGCGGACAAGCATTTGTCCGCTTTTTGAAAAGTTTTGAGGGTTTCCAAAGGGAACTTTTTCAAAAGTTCCCTTTGGCGTATCCTCACTTGTTCTTTGCCATGGTCTCGCAGTAGATGCAGCGATAGACCTTCTTTTTGCGGTCGGTGAGCTTGAAGACCTGCGGCAGCTCCTGCTCACAGGAGGTGATGCAACGGGGGTTCTTGCAGCGGAGCACGCCCTCCACCTGCTCGGGCAGATCCAGGGAGATGCGGCGCACAACGTCTCCGTTTTCGATAATGCTCACGGTGATACCGGGATCCAGATAGCCCAGCACGTCAAAGTTCAGATCAATGACGTCGTAGATCTTCAAGACGTCCTTGCGACCCATCTTTTTGCTGGGCGCGTTAACGATCACCGCAACGGTACAGCCCAGCTTGTCCAGACGGAGCACCTTATAAATATCCATCGCCTTACCGGCGGTGATGTGGTCCAGCACTACGCCGTTTTCAATCGGATTTACGATCATATGCTTCTTTCCCTCCATTACTTAACCTCGATTTCCAGCAGCTTCAGTATCAGCGCCATACGGATGTACTTGGCATAGAGCGCCTGCTTGAAGTAGCACGCACGGGGATCGTCGTCCACCGCTACCGAGATCTCGTTGACACGGGGCAGCGGGTGCAGGATGATCAGATCGCGCTTGGCATCCACCAGCTTGGGAGGATTCAGAATATAGCTGTCTCTAAGACGCAGGTAATCGGCTTCGTTGAAGAAGCGTTCCTGTTGTACGCGGGTCATATACAGTACGTCCAACTCGGGCATGACCGCTTCCAGATCGGTAGTCTCCACATACTCGCATCCGGAGGGGATCAGCACGTCCTCGATGATGTATTCGGGCACCTTCAGCTCGGCGGGAGAGATCAGCACAAACTTCACGCCGGGATAACGGCTCATTGCGCTGATGAGGGAGTGCACGGTACGGCCGAACTTCAAATCGCCGCACAGACCTACGGTGAGGTGGTCGAATCTTCCCTTCTCCTTGTTGATGGTCAAAAGGTCTGCCAGCGTCTGGGTGGGGTGATTGTGTCCGCCGTCGCCTGCGTTGATGATCGGCACGCCCGACTTCATCATTGCAACCCGGGGAGCGCCCTCCTTGGGATGGCGCATTGCGATGATGTCCGCATAGCAGCTGACCATACGGACAGTGTCGGCAACGCTCTCGCCCTTGGAGGCGGAGGAGCTGTCTGCCGAGGAGAAGCCCAGCACGTGACCGCCCAGCTCGTACATGGCCGCCTCAAAGGAGAGACGGGTACGGGTGGAGGGCTCGAAGAAGAGGGTTGCCAGCTTCTTGCGGTGGCAAGCATTGGCGTACTTGTCGGGGTTTACCATAATATCCTTGGCGGTGGCCACCAGCTGGTCGATCTCCTCCACCGTCAGATCCATAATATCAATGAGACTTCTCATGCTTTTGCTCCGTTCACAGCCAGATAGTTCTTGATGCGGGTGACGTTTTCTTCGTTTGCAGGATCTTCTTCCAGATACTCGATGATGTCGTATACGTCAACGACAGAGTATACGGGGAAGCCGAACTGCTCCTCGATCTCCTGCATTGCGCCCTTCTCGGTCTGACCCTTTTCCTTGCGGTCTACCATAATGAAGGTAGCGATGACCTTGGTGCCCTCCAGATGGGAAAGGATTTCCATAGACTCACGGATGGCAGTGCCCGCGGTGATAACGTCCTCGATGATGACGATCTCCTCGCCGGCCTCAGGAACATAGCCAACGAAGGTGCCGCCCTCGCCGTG
>JAFTKV010000153.1 GCA_017453085.1 Clostridia bacterium | reverse complement strand
AGTCCATACACCGCGAAGAACCGACTCCACGGGGCTTGCCTCGCCCTTGGACTTGATCATTTCGTCATCTACGAAAATTGCCGACATGTTACTGATACCGCAAGCGGAAGAGTTACTTCCGATAAAGTACAAACCACCGTACTGAGAATACTGATATACAGATTCAGGCCACCAAGGCATTTCTCTATCCGGGAAGCCCAACTTCATCAGGTTGCAAAGTCTTCCCTCCGTTGCCAACGAAATCGGGAAGAGCGACTGGGTCTGAATCAGATCGTAGTTCGCGCTGTCCGAACGTGCTTCGGTAAAGAATTCTGTTTGATGCGCCATATGCGCCAATTGATGCTTTACATTAAAGGTAATATCAAACTGCTCCTCAATTCCCTTCCAGTGATAGTACAGTTTGGATTTGATAGGATCCGACGAGCTGTCTTCCTTCGGGAAGGTCTGGTCCATTTCCTCCTCGTATCCCAAAACCTTTACGGTACTTCCCGCAAAGCCCAACGCCGCCAACGCGTCGCCCGTAGGAAGACGGTCTGCTACGTAGCCTTCCTCGTCTACCCTTTCGAGGTCCACTTCGCCGTCCGGAACGACTGTCGAAGAGCCGTCGGGATTCGTGTACGGATCTTCTTGCTTTTGACAAGACAGAAGCATACCTGCCAACATCAAAAGAACAAGAACCAACGATAAAACTCTTTTCATCTTTTGTGCCCCTTTCTGAATTTGCCATAGGATTTTCCTATGATAATTTACGGTCTTTGGTGCCGTATCTTCATTACGAGCGGAACAAAACCATCCACTGCCGAATCTACGGACATTTACCTATTTTTGATTATATCACTTTTCTCAATGTTTGTCAATAGCAAGCAGGAAAAATGATGATTTCTCATCTTTTCTCATCTTTTTGTCAATTATTTACATTTTACATGCCTGCTTTTGTGCAAAACGTTGTCTTTCCATGCCGTTAGTCAAAAGATCACTCGTAACGCGCGCGAGGACCGCCGATGTATTTGGGTCGGGTGCGAGCGCACAGAAGATGGGCATCCCCCAATTTCGCAACAGACAGACGCAAAGGAACCGCCACCTCACGCAGGTGCATTCCGATCAGCGTCCCGCCAATATCCAAGCCCGCATGCGCACGAACGTGCTCCACCGCCACGGGATCGGCAAACCGTTCATGGGCGCCTGTGGCAAAGGAGCCCCCCGCCTTCGGTTGCGGACGCACGCAGACCTCGTCCAAGCCGTATCTCTCAGCGCACTCCCGTTCCAAAATCAGCGCCCGATTCAGGTGCTCACAGCATTGTGCCGCCAGATAAATTTCATTTTCCCTTAAAATCGGAAGCATACCGTCCAAAATGGCGTCCGCCACCGCGGGGATCGACGCTTGTCCGATCCGCGAGCCGATCACCTCCGAGGAGGAGCAGCCCACCACCAGAATCTGTCCTGCCTTCAATTGTGCCGCTTCTATGAGTTCCCGAACCACCGCCTCGGCATTGGCACGCAATTCGGCAAGCAACGCCCGATACTGCTCGGACTCCTCCGCTCTTACCGTTCCGTCAGCGTGGCGAATCATCGATTCCTTCATTGTTTTCCTCCTTTTTTTGTGAGAACACAAACCGCCGCAAAGCTGCGGCGGTTCGTTTTTGATCTTTACTAATTATTCAGCGTCAGCAACAATCTCTTCCGCAACGTCCTCAGGCATTGCCTCCTCGGCAGCCTGCGCCTCGTCCAAGAGTGCGCGGATGGAAAGACTGATCTTCTGATTTTCCTCGTCAATGGCGATGATCTTGGCATCCACTACCTGTCCCAGCTCCAACACGTCGGCAGGCTTGCCGATCTTCTGCTGTGCGATCTGAGAAATGTGAATCAGTCCGTCTACGCCGTCGATGATCTCAGCAAAAGCGCCGAAGGGCATCATATTGACGATCTTTACCTGCGCTACGTCACCTACCGCAAACTGCGAGGTGAACTGATACCAAGGATTGGTATCGTCGGTCTTGTAGCCCAAGGAAATGCGCTTCTTTTCTGCGTCGAAGCTCTTTACGAATACCGTCAGCTCCTGTCCAACAGATACAACTGCCGCGGGAGTTGCGATGGGACGCCAAGACAGCTCGGTCTTATGTACCATGCCGTCTACTCCGCCCAGATCCACGAATGCGCCATAAGAGGTCATGCTCTTAACAACGCCGGTATAAGTCTTGCCCTCTTCGATATTTGCCCAAAACTCTGCTTCCTTCGCACGGCGCTCCTCACGGAGTACGGCACGAATGGAGCCGATGGCACGGTTGCCCTTGACCTCAATGATCTTGATCTTGACTTCGTTGCCCTTTAAGGTAGCCAGATCGCCGTCCTTCGGAACACCGGTCTGCGATGCGGGAACGAAAATCTTATTGGCGCCAACCAAAACCTGAACGCCACCCTTAATGATTTCCACAACCTTACCGCAGAGAACCTCTCCGTTCTCGGTTGCGTCTACGATTTTCTGCCAATTCTTGGCGGAATCCACTGCCTTCTTGGACAGCTCTGCGATTCCCTCGATGTCGCTGACTCTGCCAACGCGGGCTTCAATCTGATCACCCTTCTTGAACATCTCGGTCAGCTTTACAGAAGAATCGTCGGTAATCTGCTCGGCCTTGATATAGCCGGTAACCTGTGCGCCGAGATCAAGCGTGATCTCAGTATCGGTAACTGCTGTGACGGTACCGGTTACAATGTCTCCTGTATTTAAAGT
>JAFTKV010000152.1 GCA_017453085.1 Clostridia bacterium | reverse complement strand
CCCGAGCAGAATCCGCGTCCGAGCTTGATGTTGCTCTTCGGCAGTTCGAGGTAGATAAGCACGTCGTTACCTTCAAAAGCTGAATCTCCGATCTCAACGACCTGCATTCCGTCTATCGCTTCCGGGATCACAAGAACCGCAGGCGTATTTTCGATTCCCGTGATCTTGATGGTGGAGTTTTCGTATTTATCATAGATGAAGCCCTCGGAGGATATGTTGTTTTCGCTCACGATGGCGTACTCGGTCTCCGAAAAGCCGGTGCAGGATGATAATGCCGTCAAAGCAAGGCAAATAAGTAACAGCGATGCCGTGCGGCGCAGAATTGATGATCTCATTTTTGTGTCCTTTCGAAAGGATTATATATAGTTATTTATTTTATAATATCATATTTGCAAAGAATTGTCAAGAAGGAATGAAAAAAAGCCGTGCTTTTTTAGCCTGTTTTGTGCATAAGTGCGGAAAAGTATATCAATATTTGGCAATAATATAAAAAACTCCCGACAATATGGCGTTGTGTTCTTAAGGACACAACGCCAACTCTATTCGCCTGCGGCGAGTTGTATTGCTACGCAGTGATATTCGGCATACGCCGAGTGGTATTCGCTTCGCGAGTGAGAAGGGCGAATAAAATATCACGAAAGCCGAAGGCTTTCATATCACAATTGCGCAAGCAATTATATCACTCCGACGAAGTCGGAATAACACTATAGAGGGGATGCTATGTCCAACAGTATTATGAGAGACAAGGCGAAAGAGTTTGCAAAGAAAATTGTTTTCGCTTGTCGTACAATGAAAGAGGAGCGCAAAGAGGCGGCGCTAATTAATCAATTGCTGCGTTCCGGCACATCAATCGGTGCCAATATACATGAGGCTCAGTATGCGCAGAGTACTAACGTTTTTATATCTAAGTTGGAAATAGCGCAAAAAGAGTGCTATGAAACTGAATATTGGCTTGAACTGTTATTTGAAACTGATTGTATGGAATCTGGTATTTATAAATCTCTCCGAAATGAGTGCGGTACGATACGTAGAATGTTGATTGCATCGTTAAATACGGTTAAGTCAAAACAAGAATAAGCGTAGTACCTTCTAAATCGATATTCAAGACGGCAAGTGATTGCCGTCTTTTTTTGCGAAATGTTTCCCAAAAAATTCACAAAAAGTTTGTCTATTGCTATTTACAAACGGGCGTTTTTGTTGTACAATAGACTTGTGAAATTATGTGTGTGATTGGTGAGGGTTTTGTTATGAACAAACAACCGAAACGGATTCTGTTGAAGATCTCCGGCGAGGCGCTGGCCAAGGGCTCGGATTTTACCTTCAACTTTGATAAGGTGCGTGAGATTTGCGGCGTGATCTCCCGTTGCGCCAAGACCGGTGTGCAGGTGGCCGTTGTGTGCGGTGCCGGCAACATCTGGCGAGGCAGACAGGCGGAAAAGAAGATGGACCGCGTTCACGCCGACTATATGGGTATGTATGCGACCTGCATCAACGCCCTTTGCTTGGTGGATTTCCTTGAACAGGCAGGCACTCCCGCTGTGGCACTCTCTGCCATTGCTTCCCAGCCTGAGTACATTGAGGGCTATACCAAGGATAAGGCCATCCGCTATCTGGAAGAGGGCAAGGTAGTTGTCTTTGCCGGCGGTACCGGTAACCCCTGCTTCTCCACCGACACCGGTGCGGTGCTCCGTGCTGTGGAAATCGAAGCAGACCGTGTGCTCTTCGCTAAGGCGATCAGCCACATCTACAACCGCGACCCCAGAGACGAGAGCAGTGCGCTTCCCCTGTACAAGTACGAGTATCTCAGCTTCAAGGACATTCTGAAGCAGGATCTCACCGCCATCGACACTACCGCAACTGCCTTCTGTCTGGCAAACGATCTGCCCATCTACGTGTTCGGCTTGGATAATCCCGAAAATATCCTCCGTGCGGCAGCAGGCGAAGTGGTTGGCACCATCGTCTACGGCGGCCCTTCCAAGATTTTGGAAGAATAGATAATTTGTCAGGACCTTTTTGAAAAAAGGTCCCGACACCCCCAAAAACTTTTATAAAAGCCCGCATGGGATGTTCGCCGTAGGCGAACTCCCGGACTTCTGCGAAGCAGAATGTCCATTACTTGTCGGGCACAAAATAGAAATTTATTATTATAAACCCCCAAAATTGCGAAGCAATTTTGCTGAAGAGAAGTTTTGGGAGGTTTGGAACCTTTTTTCAAAAAGGTTCCAAGAGTAAGAAAGGAACTCATATGAAACTCGACGTAAAGCCCTTTGAAGAAAAAATGAAGAAGTCCATTGCCTCCTACGAGGACAATCTGGCGACCATCCGTGCAGGTAAGGCGAACGCTACCGTGCTGGACAAGATCTCCGTGGATTACTACGGTTCTCCCACCAAGATCAAGGACATTGCCAGCATCAAGGCGACCGACGCCAAGACCCTGACCATCCAGCCTTGGGACAAGTCTACCCTGAAGCTCATCGAGAAGGCAATCCAGCAGTCCGATCTGGGTATCAACCCCCAGAACGACGGCACCGTGATCCGTCTCACCTTCCCCCAGCTGACCGAGCAGCGCCGTAAGGAGCTGGCAAAGCAGGTACAGAAGTACGGCGACGACGCAAAGGTTGCCATCCGTAACATCCGCCGCGATGCCAACGACAAGAGCAAGGATATGAAGAAGAACGGTGAGATGACCGAGGACGAGCAGAAGGCTTCCGACAAGTCCGTACAGGATCTGACCGATAAGTACATCAAGCAGATCGACGTCATCACCGACAAGAAGAAAGACGAGATCATGTCTATCTGACATCACACCAAGAGGGCAGCAACACTGCCCTCTTAGTTACATCGGGGAGCTTCTCTCGGGATGTGCAAAGGAGGACGTTCTATGTTCGGAAAGAAAAAGCCGGTTTGTTGCGACGAGCGGCTGCAGCACATTGCCTTCATTATGGATGGCAACGGTCGCTGGGCCAAGGGGCGGGGGATGCCGCGGAGCTATGGACACAAGGTGGGCGCGAAAGCCTTCAAGGAGGCGGTGAAATACTGCTCCACCATCGGGCTTCGCCATATGACGGTCTACGCCTTTTCCACCGAGAACTGGCGCCGTCCCAAGGAAGAGGTGGATGCCATTCTGGCGCTTCTGGACGATTATATCGAGGAAGCGCTGGCAGATCTTGCCGAAAACGACGTGCGCATCGTCTTTTTGGGCGAAAAAACGCCTTTTCCCGATCCGCTCCGCAAAAAAATGGAGCATTTGGAGGCGGAGTCGGCAAGCAATTCGCTGATTCTGAACATCGCCATGAACTATGGCGGCAGGGACGAGCTGCTTCACGCCGCCAATGCTGCTATTGCAGAAGGGAAGACCACCCTCACTGAGGCGGATATTGATGCCCATCTGTACACGAGGCTGTCGCCGCCCCCCGATCTGATCGTGCGCACGGCAAACGAGCGACGGCTATCCAACTTCCTCCTGTGGCAGTCGGCCTATGCCGAGCTGTATTTTACCGACGTGCTCTGGCCGGATTTCAAGCCGAAGCACATCGACGAAGCGATCCGTGATTTCTACGCCCGCAAGCGCAATTTCGGCGGACACTGAGCAATAGATTGATTATAATTGAACCGCCTGCGGGCGGTATGGAGTGACTTATGAAAACACGTATTATTACTGCTATCGTTGCCATTCTGATCTTCGTTCCGGTACTGATTTTTTCCGATACCATCGTTTTCCCCATTGCGGTCGGTCTGCTGGCGGTGATGGCGGCTTGGGAGATGATCTCCTGCATTGGTATGAAAAAGAATTTTGCTGCCGTCGTCCTTTCCCTGGCAGCAACCGCTGCTGCGATGGTAGGAGCAGGCTATCTCTCCCGCACCGGCGGCACCGACCGCTTTGAGCAGCTTCTTCTGACCTTCACCTACGTCTACCTGTTCCTGATGCTGACCCTGTCGGTCTTTTCCAAGGGCAAGCTGAAGGTGAGCCGTGCCCTTACGGCGGCGGGGATGATCTTCTTTATCGTTTTCGGCTTCTCCTC
This sequence comes from Clostridia bacterium, assembly GCA_017453085.1. Taxonomy (GTDB): domain Bacteria; phylum Bacillota; class Clostridia; order Oscillospirales; family CAG-272; genus CAKSQF01. The sequence continues at coordinate 2,102 of JAFTKV010000152.1, read as the reverse complement.
CGTGGTACTGCTGCGGGAAGAGCCTCACGGCGGCTATCTTTACCTGTTGATCTTCCTGTCTGCATGGGTCACCGACACCGGCGCATACTTCACCGGCGTCTTCTTTGGCAAACACAAGCTGATCCCCGACGTTTCCCCCAAGAAAACCGTGGAGGGTGCCATTGGCGGCGTGGTCTTCTGCGTGCTGACCTTCGTGGCGTTCGGTGCGATCGTAGGCAAAATCTCCGATCTGACGCCCCATTATCTCCGTCTGGCTTTGGTAGGCGCTGTGGTCAGCGTGGTCTCCATGATCGGCGACCTGATCGCCTCTCTCATCAAGCGCAAGTACGGCGTGAAGGACTACGGCTGGATCTTCCCCGGTCACGGCGGCGTAATGGATCGCTTCGACTCGGTGCTGGCAACCGCTCCCTTCCTGTTCATGTTCGCCGATTCGCTGAAGCTGCTGTCTTGATGTGGGGTTCCACCCCACGCCCCGCCCGCTTTCTTGAAAGAAAGCGGGGCAAAGAACTTCTCATAATGCCCCGCAATTTCTGCGGGGCAGAGAAGTATAGGGGAGTATAATTTTTTCACACACCTTGTAGGGGACGGTGCCCTCGACGTCCCGTTTGCGGGAGCCAATGACACGATAGTGCGCGACCATCTATTGTTATTTGGGTATAATCCGTTTGTTGCCGTCTTCGACGGCGCGGGACATCGAGGACGTCGGCCTCTACAGGAGAATCGGACATCCCCGCAAAATGACAGAGTCATTTTGCTTTAAGTAAAGTTCTTGGGAGGTGTGGAACCCTTCTTTCAAGAAGGGTTCCACAAAAACAATGCATATTTCCGAAAAATATATTACGATTCTCGGATCTACCGGATCCATCGGCACGCAGTCGCTGGACGTTTGCCGGGAGCAGGGCATCCGTGTGGAGGCACTGTCTGCGCAGAGCAACGTAACGCTGATCGAGGCGCAGGTGCGGGAATTCAAGCCCCGCTTTGCCGCCCTTGCCGACCCTGTGGCGGCGGCTGATCTGAAGCTGCGCCTTGCCGACACCCACACCCGCGTGTTTGCGGGGGCAGAGGGCATTTTGGAGATGATCTCCCTCCTGTCCGGTGATACGGTGGTGAACGCCATCATCGGCGGAGCGGGACTGCTCCCTACCCTTGCTATCATTGAGGCAGGGAAGAATCTTGCGCTTGCCAACAAGGAGTCGCTGGTCACCGCCGGCGAGGTGGTCCTCACCCGTGCGAGAGAGAAGGGCATCCCTGTTCTGCCCATCGACAGCGAGCATTCCGCCCTCTTCCAATGTCTGATGAACGGACGCTGGGAGGAGGTCTCCCGCCTGATCCTCACCGCCTCGGGCGGTCCCTTCTTCGGCAAGAAAAGGGAAGAGCTGCAAAGCGTTACCCGCGAGCAGGCACTGGCACATCCCACCTGGAAGATGGGCGCAAAGATCACCATCGACAGTGCGACCCTTGCCAACAAGGCCTTTGAGATGATCGAAGCGGCCTATCTGTTTGACATCCCTATGGACAAAATCGAGGTACTGGTGCACCGTGAGAGCGTGATCCATTCGCTGGTGGAGTATATTGACGGCGCACAGATCGCCCAGATCTCGGACCCCGATATGCGGATGTGTATCCGCTACGCCCTGAGCTATCCCGCACGCGCGAAAACCTCGGGCAAGCCTACCAATCTGTGGGAACGGGGACGGCTTACCTTTTTCCCGCCCGATGAGGAGACCTTCAAGCCCCTTCGTCTGGCTCGCTTTGCTATGAACGGCGGCGGACTGCTGCCTGCGGTCTTCCACGGTGCCAACGATGCGTCGGTGGAGCTTTTTCTGGAAAACAAGATCAAATTCCTCGATATTGCTGATTTAACCGAGGAAGTTTTGCATAAGTATAAGAATGTGCCGTCTCCCTCGCTGGACGCACTCCTCGCCGCCGACGCTGAAGCGGCAGATCAGGTGCGGTCGCTGGCTAAATAGCAAGGGTTCCACCCCTGCACCCCGCCAAGGGCTCTGCCCTTGGAACCCGCCAAACTTTCTTGAAAGAAAGTTTGGATCAAAGAACTTTTCTGACAAGCGGGCAAATGCTTGCCCGCTGCTCAAAATGGCACT
>JAFTKV010000151.1 GCA_017453085.1 Clostridia bacterium | reverse complement strand
TCTGCATCGTCGGTGCCCTGGAACTTGTCCTTGGCAGCCGTATAAATGGATGCACGGAAGAGATTGGCGTAGAACACCTGAGGGGTTTGCATCAGCCAAACGGTCTTACGATCTACGGTATAGTCGATCATACCGGAAATACTTACAACCTTTACGCTGTCCTTGGCAGGAGCAGCAGCGGCAGCGGCCTTGTGATCGTATGCGGTAAGAATGACCGATTTGATCTGGGAAGGCGTGATCAGCGGACGTGCACCGTCATGGATGGCGATGTGATCTGCCTTATCGGGAACCATTTCAAATCCCTTCAAAACGGAATCCTGTCTGGTTTCGCCGCCTTCCACCACGTGTGTGACCTTTTGAATACCGTAGGTCTTGAGCAGTTCGGGATACAGCGCGATCTCGTCGGCTTTGGCAACGACGATGATCTCGTCCACGTATTCACAGGCGTCCAGAGCTTGCAGGCTGTATACGATGATAGGCTTTCCGCAGAGCTCCATCATTTGCTTGGTGGTGGTGGCGCCCATTCTGGTGCCGGATCCCCCCGCCAGCAAGATCGCTGCGGTATAATGACCTTTTCCCAGCGCGGTTCGGATTACCTGAGAAATCTTTTCAACGATAGGCATAGAGACTTACTCCTTCTTATGAAATCTTGTAATTACCGTCAGATACGGATTCGATTGTGATAGCATAAAATGCTTCCAGCGCGCGTATCATGGAAAGTGTATCGGACGTACCGCCTGTCTCGTAGCAGGAGTGCATCGCCAGCTGCGCAAGACCGATGTCCACCGTATTCAGCGCAAGCTTGGTGTTGGAGATGTTTCCCAGCGTTGAGCCGCCCATCATATCGGAGCGGTTCGCAAATACCTGTGTAGGAACACCGGCGTTCTCACAGATCTGACGGAACAGAGCGGCACTAAGTGCATCGGTAGTATATTTCTGATTGGCATTATACTTGATGACCACACCTTGATTCATCCGAGGCGCATTCTGCGGATCGGACAGTTCGGGATGGCAGGGATGGATCGCATGACCGTTGTCGGCAGAAACCATCATAGAGGAGGGAAGCCAGCGATGAATTGCGGCTGCATTTAGACCCAGCGCTTCGCCAATCCGATCCACGGTGTCGGTCAGGAAGGTCGATGCCGCGCCTTGTCTGGAGGTGCTACCGGTCTCTTCGTTGTCGAATACCGCCAGCATCTGAATGTGACGAGAGGGCTTCGCTGACAGAAACGCCTGCAGAGAAGCAAAGGCACATTGCAGATTGTCGATCCGAGGACAAGCGAAAAATTCATCGTTCAGACCGAAAATCGTGCCGGGCGTGCGATTATACAGATACAGATCGCTGCCCAGAAGATCTTCCGTTGCACAGTCTGCATTTGCAGCAACCGCCTCCTGCAGCTTTCCGGCAGAAGCAGCTTCACCGATCAGAGGGAAGGTATCGCAGGCGGGATTGTATTTATACCCATCGTTGACCGATCGGTTCTGATGGATCGCAACGTTGGGAATGATCGCCAGATCCCGATCCAGTGTAACGGTCTTGGTGGAAATACCGTCGTTTGAGCGAACAACGGCACGTCCGGCGATGGAAAGGGGACGGTCAAACCAGGAAGACAGGATCGTTCCGCCGTAACGCTCGGTATTCAGCTTCAGCGTGCCGCCTGCACCGTTAACCTCTGCGTTATACTTCAGCTTAAACGTGGGCGAATCGGAATGGCTCGCTACGATCAGCAAACCCAAAGGATCTGAATCGGGCATACGGAACGCAATAATGGAGGAACCGTTGCGGGTGAGATAATAACATCCTCCCGGCTGCAGTTCTGCGTAATGCGCTTCCGAAAGCGGAGTAAAGCCTGCGGCAGAGAGTTGCGAGGCGATTTCCTCCACTGCGTGAAAAGCGGTGGGAGCGGTAGCGATAAAATCAATCAATGCTTTGGTAGAAGCAATTTGCTGTTGTTTCATAAAGACCTCCGATGGAGAAAAGCCACTGCATCATAGCAGTAGAGATTACTCCTATTGTAGCACAAAAGGCAGAAATATGCAACCCCTTCTGCGTGTTCATAAAAAATATAATTTACGATCAAAAAAAGTTAACGCGTTTTTTTCAAAATAACCTATTTTCGACTTGATTTATTTGAAAATTGTGATATAATATAGTGTAACCGATAGAATACATACGTAACTGTACGAAAGAGGTCGAATGATGAAAAAATTATGTATAATGATTTGTCTGCTCATGCCGCTGTTTATGTTTGCTGCGTGCGGAGAAGACGAGGTGCCGCCTGCAGTAACCGACGCACCTGTCAGCCAGGGCATTGTAATTGATGCCGGTAGCGCGGTAACCATCGGCGTTAACGAAAACAGACAGCTGACTGCATACAGCAAAAAGGATAACAGTAAGACTACCGTTATCTGGTCTTCCGACAATACCGACGTTGTAACCGTTGATTATAACGGCATGCTCACCGGCGTTTCCGACGGTACCGCAACCGTTACCGCTACTACACCCGACGAAGCATTTTCCGCAACCTGTAAGGTTACCGTTTCCTCTGTTCTCACGAACATCGCATTTGAAAATGCATCGCTGACGCTGGAAAAAGGAACCGAAACGCAGCTGAATCCTATTCTCACTCCCGCAAACGTAACCAACGTTACGTTGATCTGGATGTCCGGCGATCCCAAGGTTGCTACGGTTGAAAACGGCGTAGTGTCTGCAGTGGGCAACGGTACCACCTCCATTTACGTCAGCGACAACGAGAACAAGCTGACCGCAGTATGCACCGTAACCGTTGAAACCACCGTTACCGGCGTTAAGCTGGATGTGGAAGCCTTCACGATCCAGATGAACAAGGGCGACACCAGAAAGCTGATCGCCACCATTACCCCTGCAGATTCCAGTAATCAGAATCTGACCTGGACATCTTCTAATCCCAATGTGATCGAGGTGGAGGCAGACGGTACCATTACCGCTAAATCCGGCGGTGCAGCTAATATCACTGTTACCTCCGATAATGGAGTTTCCGACACCTGTAATATCGTCGTCAATTCTCCTGTTGAAGGCATCACCTTGGATCGCACCGAAGTAGTGATCGGCGTAGGTGAGACTCTGCAGCTGGTAGCTACCATTACTCCCGAAGATGCAAGTCAGCAGGACGTAAGCTGGGGGTGCTCCGACCTTTCTGTGGTCACAGTGGATAACACCGGTGCTCTGCTGGGTATGAAGACCGGTACCGTTGAGGTCACCGCCACTACCGTTGACGGCTATCACGTTGCTACCTGTACCGTCACGGTTATCAACGCAGCAACCGAAATTACCTTCGAATCGCTTGCCGGCGATCTGGAGATCGGCAAGACTCTGCAGCTGATTCCCATCCTCACTCCCGAGGATGCAGATGCTCCCGTGCTGACAGAAGGCCTGCGGGAAGAAGACCGCACGGTGCTGCTTGAAAAGGTGAAGTTTGAACACAAACGGCGAAACAGAGAGCGGATGGAGGGCTGACATATGTGGTTGATCATGGCGATCGGTTCGGCAGTATTTGCCGCGTTGACTTCCATTCTGGCGAAAATCGGCATTCAGGGCGTAAACTCCAATCTGGCGACGGCGATCCGCACAGTCGTGGTCGTCGTAATGTCCTGGGGAATGGTGTTCCTGACGGGCGCGCAGAAAGGCATCGGTCAGATCAGTCAGAGAAGCTGGCTGTTCCTGATTCTGTCCGGCCTGGCAACCGGCGCATCATGGCTGTGCTACTACAAGGCGCTGCAGCTGGGCGAAGCTTCCAAGGTTGTCCCGATTGATAAAATGAGCGTGGTCATCACGCTGGTGCTGGCGTTCGTATTCCTGCACGAGCAGTTTACAGCCAAATCGCTGATCGGCGCGATTCTGCTTACAGCGGGTACGCTGGTGATGGTGCTGTAAGAGCAGGGTGCAAAATGCACCCACTCCTGCACCTTCGGGTGGAACCGTCCCTTGTATCATAATCAACCGGATTAGCCAGAAGAGAGCTTTTCTGAAAAAGAAAAGCTCTTTTTCTATTTCTCTGACACAAGAGCAGAGTACATCTCATCGAATCCGTCGCCGTACAAATGTACATAGATGTTGTACGTGATGTTCACATCGGCATGACCAAGTAATCGGGAAAGGATCTTCACATCGATCCCTTTGTGATAGCAGTTCGTCGCAAAGGTGTGTCTGAACACATGCTCTCCCCTGTAAGGCACATCAGCCGCTTTGCACAAACACCGTGTCTGCCATCTGAGTGCCTCGTAAGATAGCCGTTGCCCATCGTCACCCACGAAAACCCACTCGCTTTCCGTGTTGGCTTTTAACATCTGCAAGAGAGAAACCGCTTTCGGCGTGAGTGGAATGGTTCTGTTGCTGGATTCGCTCTTGGCGCAGTCCTATACATAGGAGCGCTTCTTATTCGCCAAGCGAACAACAGTAGACCGAACGCGCAACCGTTTCTGACTGAGGTTTATGTCCTTCCAACGCAATGCCAGCGCTTCACCGACCCGCAATCCTGTTTCGATCATCAAAGCCACAGCTGCATAACCTGCCCTCTGGTGTGTCTCAATGAGCGCCCAGAGGGCTTTTTGTTCTTCCTGCGAATACGCTTCGGCTGTGCGTTCTGCTTTGCGAACGTTACTTCGGGCAGGCAGCTGGATTCCGACAGCAGGATCGGCGGAAATCTGATGGAGTGCTGCTGCTTGCTTGAGCGGCGCTGTGACGATCCGCATTTGCTTCTTGATCGTGGATAGGCCGTATCCTTATTCAGCAAGCTCGTTGACGTACTTCTGAATATGGACAGAGGTTATCTCGCCAATGGGCATAGAAGCGATCTGAAAGCCTTCCAGAGCCTTTACGGAGGTCAAGAGACGGTCATACGTGGATTGCTTGACGCTGTACGCCTTGAAAGTCTGCATCCATTCTATGATGTAGCATGAAAGAGAAAGTGTTTGTTCCAATCTGGCCTCTTTCTGCTAAATTGGTCTTTCAAAAGCGTTTTGAGTT
>JAFTKV010000150.1 GCA_017453085.1 Clostridia bacterium | reverse complement strand
TTGTAGTAAAGGTTCAACCCCTTTCATCCCAGCCAAAAACCGACTTGTAATTACAAGTCGGTTTTTGGCTGGGATGAAAGGGGTTGAACCTTTACTACAAGAGTCAAAGTCTCGTGTGCTGCCGCTACACCACATCCCAACGACGGATTATAGTATAGCATAAATGAAAGCCTTTGTCAAGAACTTTTCGAAAATTTTTGACGTTTTGTAAAAGATCAGCGCACGGGGCTACTTGCTTATCAGATCGGTCATTTCCTTTTGCTCTTCCCTGTCTGCGGTGTATTCTTGTGTTGTAATGGGTGAGCGGGATTCGCTGTGCGTTTTCCTGTCGATCGGTCAATCGGCTTGCCGGATCGCTCCGGAGGAACCAGACAATCTTCGCCATGACCGATCAGATCGGTGCGTCCAGCCTTGCGAAGGGCAATGCGGATAGTCTCGTGGTTCTCCTTCCGATTCCATTGCAGCAGTGCGCGCTGCATCTTCTTTTCCTCGTAATCGGTGGCTACGTAGACCTTTTTCATGGTAAAGGGATCCAGCCCCGTGTAGAACATAACCGTGGACGCCGTGCCTGGGGTAGGATAGAAGTCTTGCACCTGCTCGGGGGCGTAGCCGCTCTTTTTCAAATAGAGTGCAAGCTCGATAGCGTCCTGCATTCGGCTGCCCGGATGGCTGGACATCAGATAAGGCACCAGGTACTGCTCTTTGCCAAAGCTTTTGGTCAGTTCGAAATAACGGGATTTGAAGCGGTTATAGACCTCGATGGAGGGCTTTCCCATATATCCGAGTACGCTGTTACAGCAATGCTCCGGTGCGACCTTCAGCTGACCGCTGACGTGGTCGTGCACCAGCTTTTTGAAGAAGGTTTCGTCCTTATCGTACACCAGATAATCAAAACGAATACCGGAACGGATGAACACCTTTTTTACCTTCGGCAGTGCTTCTACTTGCTTTAATAGCTCCACATACTCGCTGTGATCTACCTTGAGCTGCTTACAGGGCGTAGGAGCCAAACATTTCCGATGAGTACAAACTCCATGCTCGGTCTGTTTATCGCAAGCAGGATAGCGGAAATTGGCCGTAGGACCGCCTACGTCGTGAATGTAGCCTTTGAATCCTGGAAGTGTGGTAAGCAACTTGGCTTCATTGACTACACTCTCCACCGAACGGGAGCGGACGCTCCGCCCCTGATGAAAGGCAAGCGCACAGAAGTTGCAGGCACCGAAGCAGCCGCGGTTATGGGTCAGAGAAAACTCTACTTCTGCGATACCCGGAACGCCGCCGTCTTTATCGTAAATGGGATGGGGACGGCGAGTGTACGGAAGAGCGTAAACACGGTCCAGCTCTTCCCTTTCCAGCGGCGGCATAGGCGGATTTTGTACCAGCATCTTCCCATCGTACATCTCGGTGATGGCTTTTCCGCTGATGGCGTCCTGATTGCGGTATTGCATGGCGAAGGCATTAGCATAGGTTTCCTTGTCGGTTTTCAGATCATTGTAATCAAAACCTTGCTCAACCGGATAATGGATTTTATCCTCAGGAGTGGTCAGATATACTGTACCGCGAACATCGTGGATCTTCTTCACCGGCACGCCTTTGTCAAGCAGCTTTGCAATTCTAAGGAGTATATTCTCTCCCATACCATAGGTAAGAATATCCGCACGAGAATCTACCAGCACGGAGCGGCGCACCTTGTTGTCCCAGTAGTCATAATGAGCAAAGCGGCGCAAAGACGCTTCCAGGCCACCCAAAATGATCGGTACGTCGCCGTATGCTTCACGGATGCGATTGCAGTAGACGATTACTGCGCGGTCGGGTCGAAGTCCCATTTTTCCGCCCGGGCTGTAATAATCGTAGCTCCGCTTCTTCTTTGATACGGTATAATGGGCAACCATCGAGTCGATGTTGCCGCTTGATACAAGGAAACCGAGACGGGGACGTCCGAAGCGTTTGAAATCATTGCAGGACTTATAGTCGGGCTGGGAAAGGATCGCAACGCGAAATCCTGCTGCCTCCAGCACGCGGGAGATGATCGCCAGACCAAAGCTGGGATGGTCAACGTAGGCGTCGCCGCATACGTAAACAAAATCGGGAGCATCCCACCCTCTCGCTGCACATTCCTCGCGGGTGATGGGAAGAAATTTTGTATTCATATATACCTCATATTGATCAAACTGTCATTCTCCCATTCGAGAATGAATGCACCGGGCGTTCTGATCTTTCCGCTGAGCACGACAGTATCGCGAAAGAGGATCTCACGGGTTTTTTCATCGGGATTCAGTACGGTTATCTTGCAGAAATTCAACAGATAAGCACAAATTGCACCTGCGTGCGACACTACGACGGCAGTCTCTCCTTCACCGATTCTGGCAAGCAGCTCATTCATAAATGAAGTCATTCTGGCGTTGACTTCATTCATCGACTCGCCGTCCTTGTTTTTGAAGTCGTGATCCAGGTATTGCTTTTCCCAGAATGCTTCTTCCATTGTAGAGGGATCTCCCCAATTTCGTTCGACCAGCCGCTGATCTGCAAAAACTTGTCTGCCGGACAATCGAGCGGTATCATAGGCGCGCTTATAGGGAGAGGAATAAGCATGGCTGATCTTTAATAGCTCTTTATGAATAAAGATGCGTTGTGCTAACATTTCACCGCGCAGGGATAACGGAGTATCGTTAGGTACTACATAGGGCAGTCTTTCCACGGAGGAATGCCGCATTAGAATAATGGTTTTCATAGTTCTCTGCTTTCTGAATCGTCGAATATTTGTATGCTATTATTATAGCGATTATTTTGAAGCTTGTCAACCCCATAACAATAACATCGCTCCGATTGTCGGATATTGCGTATCCAACACTCGGAGCGATTTCTTTACACACCCGCTGAGTATTCATCGGGATTATCAAAAGTTATTGGCGGAGTTTGAGGCGGAGCCTCAGTTGCATTATACTTGTACCATTTCAAAGGCTTCCAGAACGTCGCCTTCCTTGATGTCATTGAAGCGGTCGAGACCGATACCGCACTCGTAGCCCTGGGCAACTTCCTTCACGTCATCCTTGAAACGCTTCAGGGAGGAGATCTTATCCTCGAAGATCACGATACCGTCGCGGACGACGCGGATCTGGGCGTTACGGTTGATCTTACCGTCGGTAATATAAGAACCGGCGATGGTACCAACGTTGGGAACGCGGATGGTCTGACGAACCTCTGCATGACCCAGCAGGCTCTCCTTGAATTTGGGAGCCAGCATGCCCTTCATTACAGCCTCGATTTCTTCGATGCACTCGTAGATGATGCGGTAGGTGCGGATGTCAACCTTCTGACGCTCTGCACTGTCCAGCGCGCCACGGTCGGGACGGACGTTGAAGCCAACGATGATAGCGTTGGATGCAGCTGCCAGCATAACGTCGCCTTCGGTGATGCCGCCGACTGCGGAATGGATAACGCTGACCTTGACTTCCTCGTTGGTGAGCTTCACCAGAGATGCCTTGACGGCTTCTGCAGAACCGCCTACGTCTGCCTTGACGATGATCTTCAGTTCCTTGGCACCGTCGTTGATCTGGGCAAAGAGCGCATCCAGCGAAACCTTGGCATTGGCACGGAATTCTGCTTCCTTGAGCTCTTGCTTGCGCTTTTCAACCAGCTCGCGGGCCATACGCTCGTCGGCAACTGCTGCAAACTCGTCGCCTGCCTCGGGAACCTCGGACAGACCGATGATCTCTACGGGAACGGAGGGACCTGCGACCTTCAGCTGTTGTCCCTTATCGTTGGTCATTGCACGGACGTGACCGACGGAAGTGCCTGCGATCACTATGTCTCCTGCCTTCAGCGTACCGTTCTGTACCAGTACGGTGGCAACGGGACCGCGTCCCTTGTCGAGGCGGGCTTCGATGACGATACCCTTTGCACGACGGTTGGGGTTGGCACGCAGACCCTTCACCTCTGCAACCAGCAGTACGTTTTCCAGCAGATCGGGGATACCCATGCCGGTGAGAGCGGATACGGGAACGCAGATCGCGTCGCCGCCCCATTCTTCGGGAACCAGACCGTACTGGGTCATTTCCTGTTTGATCCGATCGGGATCTGCACCGAATTTATCCATCTTGTTGATGGCAACGATGATGTCGATGTTAGCAGCCTTCGCGTGGTTGATCGCCTCAATGGTCTGCGGCATGATGCCGTCGTCTGCGGCGACGACCAGAATGGCGATATCGGTAGCCATAGCACCACGGGCACGCATTGCGGTAAATGCTTCGTGACCGGGCGTGTCCAGGAAGGTGATATCCTTACCGTCGATGTTAACGCGATACGCACCGATGTGCTGGGTAATACCGCCTGCCTCGCCTGCGGCGATATTGGCGTGACGGATAGAGTCCAGAATAGAGGTCTTACCGTGGTCAACGTGACCCATAACGCATACGACGGGAGCACGCTCGACCAGATTCTCTTCTGCATCCTCGCTGTCGTCGAAGAGCTTCTCTTCGATGGTAACGACAACTTCCTTGGATACGTTAGCACCCAGCTCGGTGGCAACGTATTCTGCAGTATCGAAATCGATGACCTGATTGACGCTGGCCATAACGCCCAGCATCATCAGACGCTTGATGACCTCGGCTGCGGTAACCTTCAGACGGGATGCCAGCTCGCCGACCGAGATCTCCTCGGGAATGGTGACGCTGACCGGCTGCTTGGTAGGCTTGGGGGCATCCTTCTTGTTTTTGCCCTGCTGCTTGCCGCCCTTATTCCATTCAGGCTTGCCGCTCTTTTGATTATTGTTGTTCTGCTTTTTCAGCTTCTGACGGTTGGAATCAAAGCCGCTGTTCTTGTTTCCGGAATTGTCATTTCCGGCCAGATGATCCAGATGCTCGTCGTACTTGGACAGATCAACGTTGGAAGCACGGGTATCGACCACGCGAGTGCCGGACTTGTTGCCGGTGTATCCGGTGGTAACGACCTCTGTAGTTGTCTCGCTCTTCACGTTGCGTTGCAGAGTCTGAGGACGATCCTTCTTGTCCTTGGCAGGCTTTTCTTCCTTCTTCGCAGGCTTTTCTTCCTTCTTTGCGGGAAGATTAGCGAAGCGATCTGCGGGATTCTTCCTTTGTTCCTGCACGTGAGGCTTCTTGGGGGGCTGCTGTACGGGCTGCTTTTGCTCGGGCTGCTTTTGCTCGGGCTGCTTTTGCTCGGGCTGCTTTTGTTCTGCGGCCTTAGGCTCGGGCTTCTGCTCGTCAGCGGAAACGATCTTCTGCTGTTCCTTGGCAGGCTTGTGAGTCTCCTTGACAGCAGGCTTTTCTGCCTTCTTAGCGGGCTCTGCTTTGGGCTGCTCTGCTTTGGGAGCGGGCTTAGCCGCAGCCTTGGGCGACTCAGGAGCCTTTACCAGCTTAACGATGGAAGGATCAACGATCTGGGTCTTTTTGTCCATATAGGAGTTGATATCCACGATCTGATTCTGCATCATAAAATAATTCATCAGAAAACTGTATTCGTCTGCGCTGAGAACCGAGGAATGGGTTCTGCCGGGAAAACCGTTCTTTTCCAGCAGATCGGTTACGTCCTTGTTCTTCAGCTTCAGATCCTTGGCCAGGTTACTGACCTTGTACTTACCGATTTCTACCATTTATTGCACCTCCTGCGGATAGGAGCTATCCGCCTCTGTCTTGTCTGTTTCTAGGTAACTGAGTATCGCCTTTTTGAAATTGTGATCTATGATGGCTACTGTTGCCACTTCGCCTGATTGACCGATTGCCGAAGCGATCTGCGCCTTAGTGTAACCTACAGTGTACAGTGTCGTACTGTGACTGGCGCAGGAGTCGGTGATGCGCTTGACTGCGTTGGGAGCAGCATCGGCTGTCAGAAGCACCAACAGTGCTTTGTGAGCACGAACCTCTGCGGTTACTGCAGGAGTGCCTGCTGCAAGCTTGCCTGCTCTCTTGGCAAGTCCGAGCATATTCAGAAACTTATCGGGTTTCAGAAAGCTCCACCTCCAGACGGTCATATACCTCATCAGGGATCACGCATTCCAGATTTCGCTCAAAGCGGCCGGCCTTGCGTGCCTTCTTGAAGCAGACGGCGTTTTTGCAAATGTATGCGCCCCGTCCCGATTTCTTGCCGATAAAGTCCAGCTCCACACTTCCTTCGGGTGTGCGTACCAGACGGATCAGCTCCTTCTTGGGAAAGGACTGCATACAGCCCAGACACCGTCTCTCGGGCTGTTTACGAATCTTCGGATTGTTATTGGTAGCCAAAGGCGACACCTCCGTGATTACTTGGTTTTGATATCGATCTTGAATCCGGTCAGTCTTGCGGCAAGACGAGCATTCTGTCCAACCTTACCGATTGCAAGAGAAAGCTGATCTTCGTTTACCAGTACCTGACAGGAGCGCTCGCTGTCCAGAATGACCTCACGAACGGTTGCAGGAGCAAGCGCTGCTGCAATGAACTCCTCGGGCTTTTCGCTGTAGCGGATGACGTCGATCTTTTCGCCGCCCAGCTCCTTTACGATCGCATTGATACGCATCCCCCGGTTACCGATGCAGGTGCCGACGGGATCAACGTTTTCGTCGCGGGAGTAGACAGCCATTTTGGTTCTGGAGCCGGGCTCGCGGGAGATGTTCTTGATCACAACGGTACCGTCCTGGATCTCGGGAACGTCCAGCTCAAACAGACGCTTAACAAAATTGGGGTGAGTACGGGAGAGGGTGACCAGCGGCCCCTTCATTTCACGGTTGACCTCGGAGATGAAGACCTTGATGTGGTCGCCTGCAACGAAGTGCTCACCGGGGATCAGCTCGGTGGCCAGCAGGGTTGCATGACCGTTGGCTGTCTCCACGATAACGTTACCGTTTTCGGGATCTACGCGGCTGACACGTGCGTTGATGATCTCCTCACGCTTGCTCTCGTATGCGCGGGCTGCCTTTTCACGCTTTGCCTCGCGGCTGCCCTGGATAATGACCTGCTTACCGTTCTGTGCAGACAGACGACGGAATTTCTTGGGATCGACCTCAATGTCGATCACGTCGCCGATGATTGCACGGCGGCTGCGCTTTTTCGCATCAGCGAGGTTGATCTGAGTGATGGGATCCTCCACCTCTTCTACTACTTCCTTCTGCTGATACACCTTTACGTCCTTCTTTACCTCGTCGATAACAACCTTAACGTTGCTGTAACCGCCAAAATCACGCTTGTACGCGCTGATGAGAGCGGCTTCGACCTTCTGCATCATATAATCTTTTGCGATGCCTTCTTCTTTTTCCAGCAGCTCCAGTGCTGCGAAGAATTCGTTATTCATTTTTGGATTCCTTTCGTTGTATCAATCAAATTCAAACAGGATATTTGCTTTTGCGATGGATTCAATGGGAAGCGTGACCGTGCCGCCTGCGGTAGCCAGGGTAATCTCCTTGCCGTCTTCGGTAGACAGCACGCCGGTGAGCATTTTCTGTCCCTCGATAGCTTTATA
>JAFTKV010000019.1 GCA_017453085.1 Clostridia bacterium | reverse complement strand
GTCACGGTCCTTGCACTCCTCTTCGGGGTACTTGGGGGTGTCGTCCAGGGTATAGTCGATGAATTCGATGAAAATGTTGCCCGAGTAATCAACGATCGGGGATACATCGCGCAGAACCTCCTGCAGGCCTTCGTCCAGGAACCACTGATAGGACTTCTTCTGAACCTCCAGCAGATTGGGCATATCCAAAACTTCATCGATCTTGGAGAAGCTCATACGCTGGGTCGTGCCGAGCATTTGGGGTTTGACCATATACAATCCTCCGTTTCAAAATAAATAGACCATACATTATCTTCCGTTTTTTCGTTCACAAAAAATTTAATTTTTCTACCCCTGCGGCATTCTGGTTAAAGCCGAATCTTAAGCTGAATCATTAAATCATGTGATCGAAAGCGTGAAAATAAGGCATGACCTCATTTTTTACCTCAATATTTGTCGACTTTTATCGAAAAATCGGTAAAAGTCATTCCAGTCGGTTATTTTAACGCATTCTAACCGATTTTATTGGATGTTAACATAATACCACATCAGCGAACATTTGTCAAGATATTTTTTCAAAAAAATGAAAATTTTTTTCAAAAAGGACTTGCTTTTTTCGAAAAGATGTGATATGATACATGGGTAATAGTTTGAGCCATAGTGTCTCAACGAGAATTCATCGATTCCGTTCCCTCACACCGGAGCGGAAAATCGCAACGAGGAGGTGTACCCATGCCCAACATTAAATCCGCTAAGAAGCGCGTGCTTGTCACCGAAGCAAAGACCCTGCAGAACAAGATGTTCAAGTCCTCTTACAAGACCGCTGTCAAGAAGTACGAAAGTGCTGTTGAAGCAGGCGACAAGGAGGTTGCAATCGCTCTTTACAAGGCTGTTGTAAAGAAGGTTGACCAGGCTGCTGACCGTGGCATCATCCACGCTAACGCTGCTGCCAGAAAGAAGAGCCAGTTCACTCTGATGCTCAACAAGCTGGGCGCGTAACCCATTCCGGAATGCAAGTCATTGCATTCCGGTTTGTTTTTTCAGTCGATACTCCCCTGCTCCGTTCAGCCGAACGTTGCAGGGGAGTATGTGTTATTCCTCGTTGCTGATAAACTCTCTTACGCGAAGCGTAACGCCGCATTCGGAAGCAATTTGGCGACAGCACTCGATCTCATCGGGCGAGATGGTGGTGTCGACCACGGAAAGCACCACCTTCGGAACATAGCGTGTAGCGGCTTTGGCAAAATCCAGAAGCCCCTGATAAGCAGCCTCTCCAAAGCGACTGTGGCAGATCTTCTGATAGGACGCCGCATCGGCAGTGTTCAGAGAAATGGACAGCACGTCGATCGCGCCCTCCAGTTTGGGAGTAATATCGTATCCTGCGATCATGCTTCCCTGTCCGTTGGTGTTGATTCGGATCGGCAAGCTCGATCTTTCCTTTACACGACGCGCGACCTCCAGAATATCGTCAATGCGCTCGGTAGGCTCACCGTAGCCGCAAAAGACCAGCTCGGTGTACTTGGTCAGATCACGGGCAAAGATGCTATCGCAGATCTCTTCAACGGTAGGCTCGCGTTTGAGCCAAAGATCACCGTAGTAGGATTCCACGGTGGAGCGAACGCAAAATTCACAGGCATTGGAGCAGCGGTTCGTGGTATTGACGTACAGTCCGCTGCCAACTTCATAGGTGATGGTCATAATTATCCTCAATTCCAAAGAGTTTGCAGGCATTTTCGTGAGTCTGCCGCACGAAGGCTTCGAGATCCTCGCCCCGCAGCTCGGCCGCCTTTGCCGCAGTATAGCAGAGATTGCCCGAGTGATTGGTCTTGCCCCGCATGGGAACGGGAGACAGATACGGGCAATCGGTTTCCATCAGAATCCGATCTGCAGGCGTGATCTTCACCGCTTCGGGAGCACGGGCGGCGTTTTTGTAGGTGATCACGCCGGAAAAGGAGACGTACCAGCCCCGCTTCACCAGCTGGCTCACCATCTCGGGGGAGCAGGAGCAGGAGTGAAGCACTCCCCGCACGTTGGGATGGGCACACAGAATCTCAAACACGTCGCCGTGGGCTTCCCTGTCGTGAATAACTACAGGATATCCGGTCTCCTCTGCGAGAGCAAGCTGAGCGTGCAGCCATTCCTTCTGCATCTCACGGGGAGGATTGTCCTCCCAATAGTAGTCGAGACCGATCTCACCAATAGCAACTACCTTGGGGTGCTTCAGCATCTGACGGAGCGACTCGATCGTAGCTTGAAGGCTGCTCTCCTCCATCTGCTCGTAGATATTGCCAGGATGGATCCCCACTGCAGCGTAGTAATTCGGGTATTGCTCGGCAAGCGCAATATGCTCCATAGCGTCAGCCGTTGTGGTCGCAGCTCCGACGATGCAGGTCACGTCCTCGGCGAAAAGCTTTTCTAAAAGCTCCTCCCGCTGACCGTCAAAGCGGCGGTCGTTATAGTGGGAGTGGGTATCAAAATAACGTAATTTTTCCATAATTTCAACTGCCGCGCGTCTCTAATTTTTTCAGAAGTGCGGTAAAATAGTCGGGCAGATCGCTTTCGAAAAACATCTGCTCTCCGGTGATGGGATGAACGAATCCAATCGTCCGCGCGTGCAGGCACTGACCCGCAATCTGAGACGCCATCTGCTTCTCCAGCAGTGAATTGCCGCCTCCGTAAACCGGATCACAGAAGAGCGGATGTCCGATGGAGGACAGATGTACGCGGATCTGGTGCGTTCTGCCGGTCTCCAGCACGCACTTGACGTGGGTGTAACCGGCGTACTGTGTAAGCACCTGCCAATGGGTAGTAGCCTCTCTGCCGCCCTGCACGATCGCCATTTTCTTGCGGTCGGCGGGATGTCTGCCGATGGGCGCATGAACGGTTCCTTTTTCCTCCCGAAAACGTCCCACGGCAACCGCCTCATAGGAGCGGAGAAAGCTGTGAGTACTGATCTGCTCAGCCAGGGAGAGATGTGCTTTGTCGTTTTTGGCAACGATCAAAAGCCCGCTGGTGTCCTTGTCGATGCGGTGAACGATGCCCGGGCGGATCACTCCGTTGATGCCGGACAAAGAATCGCCGCAATGATACAGCAGTGCGTTGACGAGCGTTCCGGTATAATTGCCGGGCGCAGGATGGACGACCATTCCCTTCGGTTTATTGACTACTAAAAGATCGTTGTCTTCATATACGATCTCGATGGGAATATTCTCGGGGAGTGCTTCGGTAGGCTCCGGATCGGGGATGGTGATCTCGATCAGATCGCCTGCCTTCAGCTTTTCGTTTTTGACAGCCGCTTTGCCGCAGCGCAGAACGTTTCCATCCTCGCAGAGCTTCTGAACCGCAGATCGGGTCAGCTCGCAGGTCTCCGACAGATACTGATCCAGACGACGACCCGCGTCCTCGGGCGCAACGGTGATGGTCTTAGTCATCGGATTCATCCTCTGCAGCATTCGAATCGGCTATTGCGAACCGCTCCGCCTTCTTCCGACGGGCTTCCTTGATCTCGTCTACGATCACCGCAAGAACGATGAGACCCGCTCCGATGCAAACTGCTGCGTCGGCGACGTTGAAGATCCAGGACCACAGATTCGGGAATGCGCAGAAGTCCAGAAAGTCGATCACCGCACCGTCGCCGAAGGTCTCTCCGTTCCAAAGACGGTCGATCATATTGCCGACGCCACCGCCGACGATCATCGACATAGAGACTCCCCAAAGAGTGCCGATCTTTTGGGAGCGGATCACCAGATAGGTTCCGATGCCTACCACAGCCACCGACGAAAGAACGATAAAGACCCAACGGTGATCGGACAGCATACCAAACGCCGCACCATCGTTAAGAATATAGGTAAAGTGGAACACGCCCTCGATCAAAGGCTTACTTTCCCCCAGCTCGAAGTTGTTCACGATCAGAAGCTTCGTGATCTGGTCCAGTAAAACCACCAGAAGCAGCACCCCGATATAGAGTGCTGCTTTTCTGACGTTTACTGCAATCACAGACCCGTCTTTTACAGACCGAGAATGGTTTTGCATCTCTTGCATAAGAATCCTTCCCCATCGCTGATACCCTCGGTAGAGTAGGACCAGCAACGGTCACATTTTTCGCCGTCTGCAGGCTGTACCAGCACTGCAACCTTGGCTTCTTCATCTACGTATGCGCCCTCGGGAGCAGTCTCGTCGGTTACGGTAACACCGGACACGATGAACACGGTGTTCAACTCGTCGCCGAAGCTGTCGAGGATCGCTTTATTTTCGCCCTGCGCGTAAATTGTCAGCTTTGCATCCAGAGACTTACCGATGGTCTTTTCGGCACGGGCAAGCTCCAGAGCCTTCATCACGCTGTCGCGCAGCTCAAAGAGGGCGTTGTACTTCTCTTCCTCTTCGGTAAATGCCAGTGCCTCGTCGTAGTCGGGCATATCGTTCAGCACCACGTTACTCACGTCGTCGGATGCCACGTGAGGCATAGACTGCCATACCTCGTCTGCGGTAAAGGCAAGGATGGGAGAGATCAGCCGTACCATCGAGGACAGGATAATATACATGGTAGTCTGCGCAGAGCGGCGGGCTACGCTATCCTTGGCCTCTGTATATACGCGATCCTTGGTGATGTCAACGTACAGCTTGGAAAGGTCAACGGTACAGAAATTGTTGATCTCATGGTACACCAGATGGAAGGCGTAGCCATTGTATGCATCCCGCACGCGCTTCACCAGACCATTCAGACGGGACAGTGCCCACTTATCAATGCTGCACAGCTGATCGAGCGCTACCATATCTGTGTTGGGATCGAAATCGGTCTCTGCGCTGCCCAGATTTGCCATCAGGATGCGGATGGTATTTCTGATCTTACGGTACGCCTCGGAGAGCTGCTTGAAGATCTCCTTGGAGCAACGCACATCCGCATGATAATCGGAGGAGGCCGCCCAGAGACGAACCAGATCGGCACCGAAATCACGGATCAGATCGGCAGGATCTACGCCGTTGCCAAGGCTCTTGTGCATTGCTCTGCCCTGACCGTCAACGACCCAACCGTGAGTCAGCACCTGCTTGAAGGGAGCACCCTTGTCCAGTGCACCGACAGAGGTGAGCAGGCTGGACTGGAACCAACCGCGATACTGGTCAGCACCCTCCAGATAAACGTCTGCAGGCCACAGATCGGGGGTATCCTTCATCAGAGATGCAAAGTGAGTGGAGCCGGAGTCGAACCAGCAGTCCAGCGTATCGGTTTCCTTTTCAAAGGTCTTGCATCCGCAATGGGGGCAGGTAAATCCTTCGGGAACCAGCTCCATAGCGGTCTTTTCAAACCATACGTTAGAGCCGTACTCGTCAAACAGTGCGGAGATCTTGGCAATAGATTCGGGATTCGATACGGGCTTGCCGCAATCGTTACAGTAGAATACGGGAATCGGCAGACCCCAGCTGCGCTGACGGGAGATACACCAGTCCGCACGCTCGCGGATCATGCTGACCATTCTGTCCTCGCCCCATGCAGGATACCACTGCACGTTTTCGATCGCCTTCACCGCCTGTTCCTTAAAGGATTCCACGGAGCAGAACCACTGAGGAGTTGCACGGAAGATGACCGGCTTCTTGCAACGGTCGTGATGAGGATAGGAGTGGACGATGTTCTCAAAGGCAAACAGCGCGCCCGATTCCTTCATGTCCTCCAGAATGATGGGATTGGACTCCTCGGTTCTCAGGCCTGCATACTTGCCTGCGTAATCGGTGTGACGGCCATGATCGTCAACGGGAACCACCAGCTCCATACCGTAACGCATACAGGTCTGGTAGTCGTCTGCACCGAAGCCGGGAGCGGTATGAACACAGCCGGTACCGCTGTCCATGGTAACGTAGTCGGCGTAAACCAGACGGGAGGTCTTGGGAAGGAAAGGATGGGTGGCGGTCATGTTCTCAAAGAACGCACCGGGATAGGTAGCCAGGATCTCGTAGGATTCGAAGCCGCCAACCTTCATAGTCTTCTCAGTCAGAGCCTCTGCCATGATATAGATCTGACCGTTATCAGCCTTCACCAAGGCGTAGCTCTCGGTGGGGTTGAGGCAGATCGCCATATTGCCGGGCAGAGTCCAGATGGTGGTAGTCCAGATGACGAAATAGGTGTTTTCCAGATCAAAGCCGGACAGCTTACCCTGATCGTCACAGATCTTGAATTTTACGTACACAGAGGTACAGGGATCGTCGTGATATTCGATATCCGCCTCAGCGACTGCGGTGGTACAGAAGGGACACCAGGTAACCGGCTTCAGACCCTTATAAATGTATCCCTTATCGAACATCCGTCCGAAGACCTTGACCTCCTGCGCCTCGAAATGGCGATCCATGGTGCGGTAGGGATGCTCCCAATCCGCAATGACGCCCAGGCGCTTGAAGCCGTCCATCTGTTTGCCGATAAAGTCGTCGGCAAACTCTTCGCAGGCCTTTCTGAACTCGGGAACGGACATATCCTTGTTCAGCTTCTTCTTGGAATTCTCGATGGCACGCTCGATAGGCAGGCCGTGGTTATCCCAACCGGGTACGTAAGGGGTATAATACCCCATCATTGCGTGGCTTCTGACGATAAAGTCCTTCAGAACCTTATTCAGAGCGTGACCCATATGGATATTACCGTTGGAAAAGGGAGGACCGTCGTGCAGAACGAACGCGGGCTTGCCGGCGTTCTTCTTGTTCAGCGTGTTATAGAGATCGATCTTTTTCCAGTTTTCCAGAAAAGCGGGCTCTCTTTGAGGAAGACTTGCCCGCATCGGGAAATCGGTTTTGGGCAAGTTGAGGGTTTGTGTATAATCTTTAGCCATGTTAGCCTCCAATGGTGTTACGATCTATAGTGATCAATAATTATCTATGATTCATTTTATATCAGCCTTGCGGTCGCTTGAAGATCACGGTGTGCTCCGTATCGGCATCTACCGAAAGCACCCGTTCTTTATCCTTCGCATCCTTTTCACGCCGAATATCCGATAGGTTGACCGCCTGCGTATCGGCAAAGGTCAGCGAGGGGGATTCGCTCCGCCGCGGCTTGGCAATCTTTACGTCTGCGTCGGGATCCTCGTTTTTACCGGAGGCCATCAGACTCTCCAGCGTTTCGTCGTCTATCTTGATCTTTGGCGGATCGGTAATGCCGGGCAAGAGAGAATTCTCCTCTGCAGCATCCACGTCCAGAACCACCTGGCCAATGACGTTGGATACGTATTCCTCGGGAGCCAGCTGCCATTCGCTGCTGTCCTCTCCCTCGGGCGAGATCGCTTCCAGAAACTCAATATGCTTCTGATAGAGCGAAAACATTCGGGACTTGAATTCGTAGACCTGCGTCTTGAGTGCCTGCAGAGTGTCCTGCTTTTGCTGGATCTCCGCATCAAAATCGATGAGGATCTTTTTGCAGTTATCCTTGGTGCTCTGCAGAATGAGCTGAGAGCGCTCACCGGCTTCCTTCATAATGCGGGTACCGGCATTCTGCGCATTCACCAGCGCACGACGGATGGCATCCTCGTTTTTCCGATAGCGTTCCAGCTCCGCTTCGGATGCGGCAAGTCTGCGCTCCAGATCGTTATAAGCCCGATATAGCTCGGTATATTTGTTCATCACGAACTCAAGATGCTCGTCCACCTCAGTGGCATTATAGCCCTTGAGTGCCGTTCTGAAGGGTTTATTCTGTAGCTCGTAGGGAGGAAGCATTGCGCCCTCTCCTTTCTGTATCAATTCACGGATCGATCATATGTAGCGCTTGGCTTCGATGCGGATCCTTTCTTTTTGCGTTAATTTTAGAGATACGATACGAAACTTCCCTACTCCGCGAACGGAGATCACGTCATCTTCAGCAATGGTCGCATCCGGACGGGATGCCGCCTTGTGATTATGATAGACCTGACCGGAAAGAATCAGAGATTTTGCCTTTTCCCGGGAGACGCGGGCAAATGAGCCAACTGCACAGTCCAGCCGTGCAGATGCAACCACATCCGAAAATGCCTCGTATGTGCGGCGATAATTTGCAATGGTCTCCGTCAATGAGGGATAGCCTTCCTGATTTACGACTTTTACTTTATCAGCACCTACCCGCTCCAGAGGAGAGGGGACTGAAAGGAGAAAATCCGCAATGGATGGCGTAACAAAAACCACCGCACCGAAAGGGAGAAGCAAAATATCCCCCATCGCGCTGCGGTCGATTCCAAGGGCGGTCAACGCCCCCAGAAAGGATCGGTGGGACAGACCAACATAGCCGCTGGTCAAAATCGCCACCGGCACAAAATAATCGTCCCAATTTACATAAGAGTGATCCATATAATCGGGGAGCAGGAGGATCATCGTACGCTCCGCATCCTCGTAGCCGCCAAAGACGGCGTATCGATACAGATTGCGCGTAAGATAATCCTCTGCATCCGCCCGTTCTTCGGGTGAAAGGAAAACGGTGGACACGGTGCTCCCTCGCTCTGCTGCCCGTGCAAGATCGGAAAGCCGTGCTTCCAACAACTGATTCATCATATATACACAGCAGGAAGCAGTATCTGCACAAGGGACATCAGCATAACCGTTACCAAAAAGGAAACGTCTATGGGAAAATCCCGTATGGACTCAAATCGATCCAGCAATGCACGGACAGGCAGGATCAGCGGCTCTGTCATAGTATACAGAAAACTCGGGATAGCCCCATCCTCTGCCATAAACAGCCATGATATGATCGCACGTGCCAGAAACAGCAGCTGCTCGATACTGAGAAACAAACGAACGGCCGTAACCAGAAAATAGATCAGCAGATCCAAAATCGATTACCTGTTCAATTAAAAGTTGTCAAAGGAATCACGGTCGCCGGGCTTGGATGCAGCCTTGGCACCGGTCAGCATTTCGCCGGAAACGGACACGTTGTTGGGAGTGATGATGTAAGTGCTGTTGGTGACCGACTTGATCTGACCGTCGATCGCATAAGCAACACCGTTCAAAAAGTCGACGATGCGCAGAGCGGTATCCTTGGTGGTAGCTTCCAGATTCAGCACGACGGTGCAATGATTCAGCAGATAATCTGCGATCTGTCCTACGGAATTGAAGCTTTCGGGACGTACGACCTTGAGCTCGATTGCGCCCGTGTTGGATTTGGGAGTAGCGGTACGTGCTGCCTCTGCTCTGTTTTCAGTGTATGCCATGGTTTTTTCCTCCGATTTAACTTCTTTTTCTTTTTCTTTTTTCTCAACGATTACTTCTTCTTCCTCAAAGCTCTCGTCGTCTTCCTCTTCGGTATTGAAGAGTCCGTTGAATATACCCTTAATGGACATTTGGTTTCCTCCTATATATTGATATTATTATTTATATTCTCTTTGCCCGAAAATGGCACTGCCCACACGCACCTGTCCCGATCCTGCGCGGATCGCCGGAACAAAGCTGTCGGACATACCCATGGACAGCAATAACGGTTCTCTTATATTATGGTGTTTTTTTCTCTGAATGTCAAGGAAAATTTGAAAACTTTCCGAAAAATATTTTTCCGGATCTTCATTTTCGACGATTTTCGGCGGAATTACCATGATTCCTGCAAAGCGAATACCGGTGAGCGGCAGAATCGAATCAAGAAACGCAGGAAGATCCTCCGGGAAAATACCCCCTTTGCTCTCTTCCCTGCCCACGTTGACCTCAACCAGGATATCCATCACCTTGCCGATTTTCTGGCAGCGTCGGCTGATCTCCTCCGCAAGGCGAAGGCTGTCTACCGATTCGATCATATCTACCTTATCAACGATATATTTCACCTTGTTGGTCTGCAATCTGCCGATAAAGTGGATCTCCAGATCATCCTTGTGCAAAAGATCGTATTTGGACAGCAACTCTTGCACCCGATTCTCGCCAATCAATCGGAGTCCGAGCCGATCAACGGCATAATTGATCTTCTCTGCAGGAACGGTCTTGGTCGCAGCAAGAATGCGCACATCGCGCCCCTGTGCGGCTTCTGACACCTGATAGGTTACCGTCTGCCACCGCAGAGAAAGCTCCTCTGCCTCTTCCTTACTGATCAACGATTTTTCCAACATATAATTCTTTGCCTCTGATAATGATCACGTCGTAATAATTCAGCATGGGATAATCTCCCGTCGGCTCTGCAGATGAATCCACCAATACGGAGCCGTTATGAAGGAGTATCGGCGAGATCTCTCGGAATTCCACCACGCTGCCGCGCAGAACGTATACCCCCGTGATCCCGTTTTGCTGACGGAGTGCACCTACCGGGATCCGATAACCGTCCGCCTCGCCCAGCACGATCGTAACCGTCTGATAACGGGTGTAGGTGAATCCGTCGGGCATTTCCGTACAGGTAAAGACTGCAAGCGCAGTATCGCTGCCGTATTCAACGGTCAGACGGGTCAACTGCATTTCGATTTGTTGCTCACCGCTTTCGGTAAAGCCAACGGAGTAGGTCTTTCCTTCGCTCAGGTCTTTTGCAGATGAAAACGGAAGCTCCACCACAACGCACCAGGTGTAGTCGGTCACGATCTTGCCTGCATTGCCGCTGACCTCATTCGGCTTGACCTTGCGATGCAATATTGCACGCAGCTGATCCGGCTCTGCGGTATTCAGGTCATCAACCGACAGATAGCTTTCATAACCGTCACAAGAGGAGAAATAATAGCCTGTGCGATCGCTTTTGACTGATGCGAGAGCGCCGCCTACGGCCTCCTTCAGTGATGCAATCTCTGCGTCCAGCGTGGCTGCAACTCCCGACAGATCGTTGCCCCCTTTCAGCTCACGGATGTACAGCATAGTCTGTAAGGAATCGGTGAGTGCCGACAGGCCGACCGTACTTCCCTCAGCAGTCAGTGCGTCGATCTTTCCCTTGAGCCGACCGATTTCTCTGTCCACCGCACCGGAGGAATAAGATCCCTTCTTTGCAAACGCTTCTTCCAATAACTGTCTGCGTGCCATTACGTCGTACAATTGATCCAGCTTTTCGGATTGCCCTTCATCGCCGCCGTAGATCTCGGCCACCTTCGTTCCAGCTGTCACTCTCGTTCCATCCGAAACCGAGTAAGTGAGCAGCCCGTCCGAGGTATATTCCAGCGGAGCCTCGTCGCGGACAATGTAACCGTCCGCCTCGATCGAAAGCTCCTGGGTAACTGAGGCAACGGGGAGCGTAACCACGGAATCCACAGCCGATGCGGAAAGCTGATACGCAACGTCCACGGTCAGGATCACTGCCGCAAGCGCCAATGCGATATAACCTGCAATCCGAAGCAAATACTTTTTATCCATACGGTATTCGGCAGCCTCCCTTTCTTAGTCCGTCGGACGGTTCTTGAGAAAAAACTTACTTTATATTATAGCACATTATTCGACTGTTCGAACAGCTGAGCGACAAAATTTACAATATCTTCAAAGTTGGCAAATTCGGAAACATCCAGCATCCGAAAATCCTTTTGGTGACGGAACCAGGTAAGCTGTCGCTTGGCGTAACGACGGCTTGCCAGTTGGATAGCGGCAACTGCTTTCTCCAGCGATTCCTCCCCACGGATGCAGGAAAGCAGCTCCTTATAGCCAATCGCCTGTCCCGCTGTGGTATCCGGATCCAGATCCAGCGAGCGCACCTCATCGTACAGTCCGGCATCCATCATTTCCTCAACGCGCCGATCGATACGGGAATACAGCGCGTCACGGGGAGCAGTCAAACAGATCAGAAGCGCATCCGTGCGATACCGATCTGTGGGGCATCTTCTGTCCCACTCGCTTTTCGGCACGCCCGACAGTCGGTAGATTTCCAGTGCACGGATCACACGGCGGACGTTGTTGGGATGGATTGCCGCAGCACTCTCGGGGTCGCATTCCATCAGCTCCCGATAGTTTTCGTCGGGATCTCGCTGCTCCAGCACTAAGCGAAGCTCCGGATCTCCGTGAGGCGATTCCACGGGAGTGTCGCACAATGCCTGCTTCAGATACAGACCGGTGCCACCGCAAAAAATCGGCGTCCTGCCGCGAGACAAAATATCGTCCATACACCGACGGGCATCCTCCGCATAGTCTGCGCAGGAATATTCATCGGAAGGATCACGGATATCCAGCAAATGATGGGGAATCTGTTTGCGCTCATCAAGAGTTGCTTTAGCAGTTCCGATATCCATTCCACGGTAGATCTGCATACTGTCCGCAGAAATGATCTCACCGTTCAGTCTCTTGGCCAGTGCCAACGACAGCGCACTTTTACCGACCGCCGTGGGACCTGCAATTACAATGATCCGAGCCACTGTCGACTCCTCCTTCCGAAAAATATTATAATAATTAATTATAACACATTACTTTTCAAATTTCAATATTTTTCTTGACAATTTCCGAAAATCTGATACAATTGTATTGATAGATTCATTATTTACGAAAGGAGAATCGCATGAACGAAATCTGTATTTGTCCCGTGTGTGTCAGACGGTCCGGAAAACGTGCGAGGCTTTGCCGCACAGATAAACGCTACGTCTGTCCGGATGGTCACAGCTTTGATCGCTCTGCCAAGGGATACTTGAATCTGCTGCCTCCTTCTGCGGGTGCTCACGGAGACAACCGTGATATGGTTCGCTCTCGCCGTGATTTGCTGGACAGCGGCATTTACGCTCCTTTTCGGCAAGCACTCGCCGATTTGCTATCGTCACTGCCCGACAACGCCGTGCTATGGGACAGCGGTTGCGGGGAGGGCTACTATACCGCAGCAGTCGCACAATGCAATCGCAGCTTCACGGTGTACGGCTCCGATCTGTCGGTTGCTGCTTTGGTGGAGGCTTACAAGCGGGATGCATCCCTTCGCCTGATCGCCGCAAGCTCCTATGCGCTCCCCGCAGACGACGCTTCCTGTGACGGAGTGCTGTGTCTGTTCGCTCCCGAAGCAAGAGACGAGTTTCTGCGAATCCTGAAGCCCGGCGGAACGCTGATTTTGGGCATCCCCGGCAAACGCCATCTCTTCGGTCTGAAAAAGCTGTTGTACGATACACCTTACGAAAACGCACCGCACGATCCGACGATGGAAGGGTTCACACTGGTTGAAAATCGGGAGGTGTATTATTCCGAAACGCTGACCGATCGGGAGCAGATCAAAAGTTTGTTCGAGATGACGCCCTATGCCTACCGTACCGGAAAATCGGGAAAGGATCGCCTGCTTGCGGTCAACTCGCTGGAAACCGAGCTGCATTTTCATCTGCTGCACTATCAAAAAAATCGGAATGATTAAGGAATTATCCTTTTTTTAGTCAATCGCAATATTAAATCGGTCATATTTTCGATATGAATTGATAATTTTGTGTGAACTTTGCCCAAAGCACTTGACAGATGAGAAATTATCATATATAATTAGTGTACCAAAATTTTTATTTAGGAGTGAATACCTATGAAACGCAAACTCTTGTCTCTGCTCCTTTGCGCTGCTACTGCTTTGGGCTCTGTTGCCCTGCTGGCAAGCTGTGCTGAAGGAAACAGCGATTCCACCACTGTAGCACCTCCTCCCAGTGATCCCGGTGCTAACGGCGATTACTTCCTGCGCAAGCTGCCCGCCGACCTGAACTTCGCTAACGAGTTCACCGACGAAGAGGATCTGACCCTTTACGTTGCATACGTTGAGGGCGGTAACGGCGACTTTACCCGTCGTTCTCTGAAGGCTGATGCGCTGGACGAGTCCACCGTTGACCAGAAGACTCTGGAGCGCGACAACCGTATGGCTGCTCAGCTGGGTCTGACCATCGAAGCTGAAGCAGTTGCAACCGGCATCGCCGACATGGAAGGTGCGATCGGCACTTCCCTGCAGGCAGGCAACCCCGACTACGATATCCTTGCTGCTTACCAGTACTACGGTATCAGCATGGCTACCAAGGGCTATCTGCTGAACCTGGCAAATCTGGCTCAGGACGAAGCTGATTACATCGACTTCGAAGCTCCTTACTGGGGCAAGGCCTACAACGAAAACATGTCCTATCAGGGCGCATACTACTGGATCACCGGTGACATCGCTCTCCGTTACATCGGCGGTATGTACTGTACTTTCGTTAACTCCGCTCTTTACAGAGACAACCTGGAGGCTGATTACGGCTCCATCTACAAGATCGCTCGTGACGGTCAGTGGACCATTGATAAGCTGATCGAGATGGCAGGAAAGATCTACGTTGATGACGGTGCCGTTGCCAACGAGCCCGACTCTGAGGATACCTTCGGTTACGGCTTTGAGCCCAACGACCCCATCGACGGTCTGGCACTGGCTTGCGGCGTTCAGTTCACCTACAGAGATCCTGCTACCGGCGAGATTCTGCTGACCTTCAACAACACCCACTCCTTCGACGTATCCGACAAGATCTATGAGCTGACTCACCTGCCTCAGGCGTTCAAGTACAACGATAACGACTCCACCAATGTAATGCCTGCATTCGCTAACGGCACTGTTGCATTCCACGTAAACAAGCTGTTCCAGGCTGAGGCTTACCTGTCCGAGTTCGAGGACTTCTACATCATTCCTGCTCCTAAGTATGATGAGAACCAGACCAACTACATCACCGGTCTGCACGACGGCTGTACCATCTTTGGTATCACCTACTGCACTCCTAAGATCCGTCAGGCTGCAGCTGCACTGGAATTCCTGTGTGCTTACAGCTCCAAGGACGTTATGCCTCAGTACTACGAGGGTGCGCTGAAGAAGCAGTACACCAACGATCCCGAGGCTGCTGAAATGGTTGACCTGATCCACAGCAACATCACTACTGACTTCGCAGTAGCATGGGGCGGCTCCATCGACAACATCGTTCACATCTACAGAGCATGTGAGAAGATCACCAACAAGACCATCAAGCGTCAGGTTACCAACTGGGAATCTTCCCTTGATGAGCTTGGCAAGCTGCTGATCAAGCACAAAGACGGCGGCGCTGTTGAAGCTGAATAATTACTGATCAAACAACCTCCGATTTTCATCGGAGGTTGTTTTAATATTTTAATATATGTTGCAATAATCGATTATGTTTGTGTTTTTCGAAAAATGCTCTTGCAATTAGTATCCAAATCAGTTATAATGTAGGTATCAAAATTTATATTTAGGAGTGAATACCTATGAAACGCAAACTCTTGTCTCTGCTCCTTTGCGCTGCTACCGCTTTGGGCTCTGTTGCCCTGCTGGCAAGCTGTGCTGAAGGAAGCAGCGATTCCACCACCTCCGGCGGTACCACCAGTGATCCTAACGCAAACGGTGAACACTTTCTGAACAAGCTGCCTGCCGACCTGAACTTCGCTAACGAGTTCACCGACGAAGAGGATCTGACCCTTTACGTTGCATACGTTGAGGGCGGTAACGGCGACTTCACCCGTCGTTCTCTGAAGGCAGATCCCCTGGACGAGTCCACCGTTGACCAGAAGACTCTGGAGCGCGATGACCGTATGGCTGCTCAGCTGGGACTTACTGTCGAAGCTGAACAGGTGGCAAACGGAATCGGAGATATGGAAGGTGCGATCGGCACTTCCCTGCAGGCAGGCAACCCCGACTACGATATCCTTGCTGCTTACCAGTACTACGGTATCAGCATGGCTACCAAGGGC
>JAFTKV010000149.1 GCA_017453085.1 Clostridia bacterium | reverse complement strand
GATGTTCATCAATCCCGCCACCATCCCGATCTATATCGGCGTTTTGCTTTTCCTGCTTCCCATCAATCAGTACGTTCCCCAGGTAGTGACCAATGCGCTGAGTATGTTCAGCAACGTGGTCGCTCCCATCTCTATGATGCTGATCGGTATGCTGCTGGCAGACGTCAAGCTGAAGACCGCCTTTGCCGATCGTTATCTGTGGGAGGCACTTGCAGTACGGCTCCTGGTCTTCCCTGCACTGATCTGGGTAATCGTTTGGCTGGTATCGCTCACCGGTCTGTACAACAGCGAGATCGCAACCGCCGTTACGCTGATCTGTGCTGCCACTCCCTCTGCCGCCGCTACCGGTATGTTCGCCACCAAATTTGGCTGTGACACCCAGACGGCAAGTAAATTCGTTTCCATCAGCACGATCTTCTCTGTGCTGACCATGCCTATCGTTGCACTGCTTCTGTATATCTGATCCTACTCGGAGGTGCTTATGCTCAAACGTTTTTGGAGTGCTCTCTGCATTCTGACTCTGCTGATCCCCTGCGCCCTTCCCGTTTCTGCCGCTGAAGATACCGTGATGATCGATTCGGAAAGTGAATGGTATTTTGCTGTTACCGACAACGAAGACTTTGATGCAATGGATTCTGATTGGATGATGCCCGATTACAACGCCCATTGGGCACTGGGAAACGCTCCCTTCGGTGACCGCATCAACTCCTCGCAGGCCGAACAATACGGCTGGCAAGGCGATAACTACGGACTGTTTCTTCGGCAGACCTTCAAACTGCGCTCTGCTTCGGTGATGAAAGGGATGCACTTTTATCTGCAAATCTTCTATGATAACACGATTCATATCTATCTGAACGGTACCGAGATTTTTGCCGACGATAACGGCGGCTCGGGGGATTGGGTAGACGAATACGTGCTGATCGAGCTGGACGATGTTTCCTCTTTACTGCAAAAAGGGGAGAACCTGCTTGCGGTCAGCGTCCACGATAATGCAGGCGGTCGGGAGCTGGATCTATCCTTCTTTGCAACCGTTGAACCCATAAAGGAAGAGGTGCTTCCTCCTCCTGATGATCCCGATGATCCCGACACCGATGAAGAACCGGAAACCGATCCCGATACTACGCTTGCTCCCGAGGATTTCGGCAGCGGACTTCCCTTTACCAATACGCCTATGCAAAACAGCTCGCCTATCGTCACGGTTTACGTAACTGCCGAGCCGGTGAAAGCACCTCCTACGGAGAAGATCTCCTATACCGAACCAATGCTGATGGTTGGCGGTGCGTTGGCAATCGCCGCTCTGATGATCGTCGCCGCTCTGCTCATCAGCCGTAGAAGAGGCAAGGCGGAGGATAAACGATGATCCGCCGACTTTTGACCGTACTTCTTTTTGGTACTCTGCTCCTGCCGATGCTCTCCCCAATGACCGTGTGGGCGGAGAATGGCACGGTGACCGAGCAGGAGGTGATCGACACGGGTCTGCCGGTGATCTATCTGCAGCTGGATAACGGCGAGAAGATCACCGACCGGGAGAATTGGAAGGACGGCGTGATGCGGATCCGCAATACCGACGATTATTCGGCTTGCACCAATCTCTACACCGAGTTAGGCGGCAGGATCAGCCTGAAGGGTCGCGGTAATTCCACCTGGTGGCAATTCCGAACGCAAAAGCGTGCGTATTCGCTGAAGCTGGAGGAAAAGACCTCTCTGTTCGGTATGAATGCCTCCAAAAACTGGACGCTGCTGGCCAATTTCATGGATCGCTCCAATCTGCGCAATCTGTTTGCATATAATCTCTCCGGTAGACTGGGGATGGAGTACTCTGCATCGTCATTCGTCAATCTCTACCTCAACGGCAACTATCAGGGCGTTTATCAGCTCTGTGAAAAGCCGTCCGCTCCCATCGACGAGTGGGAGGAGCTGGGGGAGACGCTGGCAGAAGCAATCGCTTATCGCAAAGAGCTCAGCAGCAAAGCAACCGAAAAGCTGATCGAAACCGCAAAATCCGATCTTTCCTGGATGACCGAAACGGTCTGGCAGGGTTACACCGTCGCAGACTACATTGATCTTTCCGATCGAAAGCTGTACGGCAATCATTTCATTGAATACGATTACTATTACGACGAGCCCAGCAAATTCCACACCCAATACGGCGTTCCGCTGAACATTCGCTCTCCCGAGAACCTTTACACCAATACAAGGGCAATGAAGGCACTGGAGGATCATATTCAGCAGTTTGAGGATGCGCTGTATTCCGAAAGCTTTATGAACGGGGACAGCATCCATTACTCCGCCTACGTGGATATGGATTCGCTGGTGGATTACTACATCGTTAACGCACTGATCAAAAACGTGGAATTCGGCTACAAGTCCATGTATCTGTATCTGGATGGGGACGGAATCATTCATCTGGGACCCTGTTGGGACTACGATTGGTCCTCCGGCAACCACTTTCTCGGTGCTGCGGCCAATCCCGAGGCTTGGTACGACGACTGGCGCGCGTCCACCAACACCTGGTATCTGCAGCTGTACGGCGATCCATATTTCGTTGCGCTGGTTCAGGAACGCTGGTTTGAGATCCTGCCCGTGATTGAGGAAGAGATCGCTCGGCTGGCACTATGGGAGAAGTATCTCACCGCCGCCTCCGATCTGGAACGGAAGGTCTATCTGAATCTGGACGGTGAAGGCGATTACCGCAATCAATCGCGCGATTACTCCTTTGCCGACGAGGTAGAGGAATTCCGTCAGTTTATGACGACGCGCATTGCGTGGATGAACAAGCAGTTCAAGAAGTCAAACCCGAACATCGAGGGCAATGGCTGGGGCGCACAATACGATCTGGGGCTTGTCCTCTCGGATGCTGACGGCGAGCTAAGTCAACCCGACGACCCCGACTTCCCGATAGACTACCTGTGTGACGGCGCATCTGATCTGGTGATCGTTGCCAACACCAACGTCACGATGATCCTCAACGGAAATCCGCTGGCGTACAATCATAACAGCTGCATCATCACCGGAGAATATCTGCGAGAGGGAGTGAACGTTCTGATCGCACGCACCGAGGACGGCAGACAGCAAACGTTGCTGTTTGAAACGCCATCCGAGAAGCCTACTTTTGTGAGCGTGGGACGGGACACGGTCGCTGCGCCGCCTACCAAGACCATCGTGTATATGGAGCAGCCGGCCAAAATCCTGCCTGCCGAGAAACCCGATGCTTCCCTGCTATGGAGCGGTGCGATCGTCGCATCTTGCATACTGATTATAGGTGCTGCGATCAGTATGTGGTTGATCCTTCGTAGAAAGAAAACAAGATAGAAAAATGCTCTGAGTTAAACTCAGAGCATTTTTTAAGGATTATTTCTTCCAAAATTCACTGACTGGACCTTTGCCGTATAGCATTTCTACAGACATCCCCAGTTCAGGTTTTATCCAATTCACATTTGCACCGTGAGCAAACAGCAAATCGAAAATTCTACCAAGATCGGCGCGTAACTGGCCGGTAATGATTCTACCGCCATACACTTCACCGGTATTGAAATTACAGCTGGGCAATATTTGATTTGCATCTAAGACAGCTCTAAACAAACCATCATTCCCATTACTGTCCAGCTTGTGAATATCAGCACCCATCTCGATC
>JAFTKV010000148.1 GCA_017453085.1 Clostridia bacterium | reverse complement strand
GGGAACCTGCTCCCGCTCCGAAGCAGGCAAGGCGGTGCGCCGCGGGGAAGTGCTCCTCAACGGCAAGGCGGTGCGCTCTGCGTCCGATCAGATCAATCCCGAGGCCGACCGTTTGGTCTTCCGGGGAGAAGAGATCATTTATCGGAAGTTTACCTATATATTATTGAACAAGCCCGAGGGCGTGGTGTCCGCCACCGAGGACGGCGACGTGACGGTGATTGATCTCTTGCCCGAGCAGCTGCAGAGACTGTCCCTCTTCCCCTGCGGCAGATTGGATAAGTACACCGTTGGCTTCGTGCTCCTTACCAACAACGGCCCGCTGTCTCACCGATTGCTCTCCCCCAAGCATCACGTGGAGAAGTGCTATCGCTTTACCGCCCGCTCTCCGCTGTCCGACGAGGATATCGCCAAGCTGGAAGCAGGCGTTGACATCGGAGGCTATTTCACCGCTCCTTGTAAGGTGGAAAGAGAAGGGGAGGGCGAATATTACCGCATCACGCTCACCGAAGGGAAGTACCATCAGATCAAGCGGATGCTGGAGGCGGTGGACAACAAAATCACCTTCCTGGAGCGCATCTCTTTTGCCGGAATTGAGCTGCCGGCAGATCTGCCCCGCGGCGAGTGGCGCTTTTTGACTCCCGAGGAAATTGCACTGCTGGAAAGTCACGCCGTGTGAAAAATCTGCGCCGGATTTATGGGGAAAATGACGAAAAACAGAGAGATATGTCAACAGATTCACCAAAAAAACGTAGATATCCGGAAATAGCTCTAATAAATTAGAGCAAACGGGCCACAAACTGCCGTGTGTATACTAAGAAATGGTAATGGATTGTACAAGTTGCACAAGTACAGGCTGTGAAGTTTGTTGGGCGGTGTTCTTTATTTGTTCACAATTTCGTGCTAAAATATATACAGTAAATTAGAAAATTATGTTGCCCCACTGGGCAACGATTCAGGAGGCTATTTATGGCAGGACTTTCGTTCAGACACATTTACAAGAAGTACCCCGGCGGCGTTACCGCTGTATCCGACTTCTGTCTCGAAGTTAAGGATAAGGAATTCATCATCTTCGTAGGCCCTTCCGGTTGTGGTAAGTCTACCACTCTGCGTATGATCGCAGGTCTGGAAGAGATCACCGAAGGCGAACTGTTCATCGGCGACAAGCTGGTTAACGACATCGCTCCTAAGGACCGCGATATCGCGATGGTATTCCAGAACTACGCTCTGTATCCTCATATGACTGTTGCCGACAACATGGCATTCGGTCTGAAGCTCCGTAAGGTTCCCAAGGATGAAATCAAGAGAAAAGTTGAACAGGCAGCTAAGATCCTGGACATCACTCACCTGCTGGACCGTCGTCCTAAGCAGCTGTCCGGTGGTCAGAAGCAGCGTGTTGCTCTGGGCCGTGCAATCGTTCGTGAGCCTAAGGTATTCCTGCTTGACGAGCCTCTGTCCAACCTGGACGCTAAGCTCCGTGCAGCAATGAGAACCGAGCTGACCAAGCTCCACAAGAGACTGGAAACCACCTTCATCTACGTAACCCACGACCAGGTCGAGGCTATGACCATGGCTACCCGTATCGTAGTTATGAAGGACGGTCTGATCCAGCAGGTAGATACTCCTCAGAACCTGTACGACTACCCTGTAAACCTGTTCGTAGCAGGCTTCATCGGCACTCCTCAGATGAACTTCATCGAGGCGAAGCTGGAGGACAAGGGCGGCGACGTATACGTTACCTGGGCTACCGAAGAGACCAAGGATCAGCCTGCCATCGTATCCACTCTGAAGCTGCCTGCAGACAAGGCAAACGCTCCCGAGCTGAAGGATTACATCGGCAAGGAAGTAATCGTTGGTATCCGTCCCGAGTGTCTGCGTGACGACGAGGCTTCCATCCAGGCTATGCCCGACGCAGTCGTTGAGGCTGTTGTGGACGTAACCGAGCTGATGGGCGCAGAGATCTATCTGTACATGACCTCCGCAGGCCAGAAGCTGACCGCTCGCGTATCTCCCCGCTCCACCACCAGAAGCGGCGATACCGTTAAGATCGCAATGGACGTTTCCCGTGTTCACATCTTCGATAAGGACACCGAAAAGTGCATCATTCACTAAAATGAATCAAAGAGGACTCCTGCGGGAGTCCTCTTTTGGTTTTTTGAAAAAATTATTGTAAGTTGCAACAAATCCCGCTTTTTCAGGGTGTTCGTTAGTGAAAGGAGGTTTTCCTATGAATCCACTCAACGATGATCGAGAACGGATCGTAAAGCTGTATTCGGCGACGGTCTGGCAGATCGCCCTCGCCCGCACGCGGCGGGAGGATGCGGCAGAGGAGGTCTATCAGGAAGTGTTTCTGCGGCTGTTCAAAAAAGAGCGCAAATTCCGCGAGGAAGAGCACCGCAAGGCTTGGCTGATCCGCACCACGTTGAACTGCTGCAAGGGCTATATGACGGCGGCACTGAAAAACGATACGATCTGTCTGGAGGAGGTCAGCCCCACGCTGGCACTCCCCGAGGAAAACCGCGGACTGTATCAGGCGCTCCTGCGCCTGCCTGCCAAATACAGGATCCCGCTGGAGCTATACTACATCGAGGGCATAGACGCCAAGGAGTGTGCGAAGATCCTGCGCCTGCGCCCCGGCT
>JAFTKV010000147.1 GCA_017453085.1 Clostridia bacterium | reverse complement strand
TACACGAAGCCTACCAGGAACAGAAGCAGCGGCTGATCGATGAGTACCGACAGCGCTACCACCATACCGCCCAAAAACAGCGAGCCTGTGTCGCCCATAAAGATCTTGGCGGGATGAAAATTGTACACCAAAAATCCCAGCGTGCCGCCGATGACCAGTGCGGAGCAAATGGCGGTGGAAAGGCTGGTGAGATAGAAGGCGACGACCGCAAAGAATGCAGCCGCAACGAAGGTAACCGAGGAGCAAAGTCCGTCGATACCGTCGGTCAGGTTGACGCTGTTGACCACACCGGTGATCAGGATCAGCATAAAGACGTAATAGAACCAGCCCAGATCCCACTGCCAGCCCACGAAGGGGACAGTCAGCACGGTAGTCAGCGCACCGGTGAACTTCAGTCCTGCCAAAAATGCGCCTGCTACGATCAGCTGGAGCAGATACTTCTGTCCTGCAGACAAGCCTTTATTCTGCTTTTTGAAGAACTTGGCAAAATCGTCCAGAAAACCGATCACGCCGTTCAAAAACGCAAAGCCCAGACAGATCATCAGCTTCTGCCACTCCAGATCTGCGTCGGTGACCAGTGCGAACACCAGCACGCCTGCCAGGGTGATCAGCGAAGCGGTAATGAAGGAGATACCGCCCATGGTGGGAGTTCCCTCCTTGCTCTTGTGCCAACGGGGACCGATGTCCAGAATCTTCTGCCCCATCTTGATGCTTTTCAGCTTAGGGATCAAAAAGCGAAGTGCGATCACGGTCAGCACGAAAACTGCTACCGCACAGATCGAAAAATAGCCAAACATTTTCAGTTTCATGTCAATATTTTCTCCGTCCGTTTATTTGAGTAATGCGATCACTCGCTCCAGAGCAACCGCACGGCTTGCCTTGAACAGTACCGTATCCCCTGCACGCAGTGTCGATTGCAACGCAGCGGCAATGGCTTGGGGCTCGGAAATAGTATCGAATTGCAGTACGGCATCGTCGGAAAGACCCGCACGCTTTGCGCCGTCTGCGATATAGGCCGCTTCAGAGCCGAAGGTGAACAGCAGATCCACACCGATCTCGGCGGCTGCTTTTCCCACCGTCCGATGGCCGATCTCGCTGTAGCTGCCCAGCTCGCGCATCTCGCCCAGAACGGCGATCTTTCGTCCGCCCTTCCCCTCTGCCACCTGAGACAGCACCTTCAGCGCTGCCTGCATGGACTCGGGTGCTGCGTTGTAGCAGTCCTCCAGCACCCAAAAATCCTTCACGGGATAGAGATTCTGCCGCATACCGGTTTGACGGAAATTCATCAGTCCGCGACGGATCTCGTACTCACCCATGCCTACCAGTCTGCCAACAGCAAATGCGTAGGCTGCATCCAGCACGTTGTGCTCGCCGATGGCAGGGATCACGATGCTTTCGTACAGCTCGCCACCAACGGTCAGATCGAAGGCAGAGCCGTTATCGGTCTGCTCTACCCCGCTGATGTAGAATTGTGCGGTAGGATCGTTTCGGGAAACGTAATAGGCTCCTTGAATCCCTGCCAACAGAGGCTCGTCACCGTTCAAGATCAGCGCACCGCCCGTTTCCATTCCGTTAACGATCTCCATCTTGGCATCGCGGATGCCCTCACGGGAGCCCAGATGCTCGATGTGGGAGGTGCCGATATTGGTGATCACGGCGATCTTGGGATTGGCCAGCGACGAGAGATACTCGATCTCACCTCGTGCGCTCATTCCCATTTCCACAACCATTGCCCGATCCGTCTCGGAAAGGGAGAGCATGGTCAGCGGAAGACCGATGTGATTGTTGAAATTGCCGGGCGTCTTCAGGGTCTGATACCGTTCTGAAAGCACCGAGGCAATAAATTCCTTGGTAGTGGTCTTGCCAATGCTACCGGTGACCGCAACAGTCAGGGGAGCGATCTGGCGCTTATATTCTGCTGCAAGCCGTCCCAGCGCCTTTACCGAGTCGTCGGTACAGATCAGCGAACAGGGGGGGAGAGTCTCGGGCAGGCGATCACACAGAATGCAGGATGCACCCATTGTAGCGGCTTTTTTAATATATGCGTGACCGTCGGCGGTCTCACCGCGAATCGCAACGAATACCGCCCCGGGTACAACCTCCCGTGAATCGGTAGTCAGTGCGGTCACGGCGGAATCGGCAGAGCCGTACAGGGTTCCGTCAACGGCGTTTGCGATTTTCAGGGCAGTCTGAGCTTTCTGCAGCGTAACTGTCATGGGGTTCCTCCGTTAATTGTCACGTCCAAAGCGCTTTTGAACGGCTTTGGCGACCTCGTCTTTCTCGGAAAACGGATGCTTTCCGTCCTTTTTGATCTCGTAATTCTCGTGTCCCTTGCCCGCAATAAGGATGATCTCGCCTTCCTCGGCGTTGGCAACGGCATAGGCAATGGCGTCTCTGCGATCCACGATCACCGTGTGAGGCTTTTCGGAATGGATGCCCGCCAATATATCGTTGATAATGGACTCGGGCTCCTCGCTTCGGCTGTTATCGCTGGTGATGATGGTTTGATCGGCCAGTCTCGTTGCGATCTCACCCATGACGGGACGCTTGGTCTTGTCGCGATCGCCGCCACATCCGAAGATAACGGTGAGCTTCTGTCCTTCCTTACGGGAGTGGAGAAGTGCGTTGATCACGTTCTCCAGCGCATCGGGAGTGTGCGCATAATCGATCACCGCGCTGAAGGGGAGCGTGGCGGGAGTGACCCGCTCGATCCGCCCGGGCACGCCACCCATAGTGGAGATGGCGGACAAAACGGTGTTCTCGTCGATCCCCAGCAGCAGGGACAGAACGATAGCACCCATAGTATTATTCACTGTGAACCGTCCTGCAATAGGACAGGTGATCGGCAGTTCTCTGCCATCGGGTGTCACCAGGGTGTAGGATACGCCGTCCATGGACTCGTATGCGATATTTTTTGCAGAATAATCCGCATCGTGGCGGGTGGACACGGTATAGGTTTGGCACAGGCTCTTTTCTGCTACGGCCTTCACATAGTCGTCGTCGGTGCAGAAAACGCCCAGATCGGATTTGGTAAACAGGATCTCCTTGGCAGAGGCGTATTCCTCCATCGTCTTGTGGAAATCCAGATGCTCGGGAGTCAGATTGGTATATGCAGATGCGGTGTAGTGAATGGGGGCAACTCTACCCAGACACAGGGAGTGGGAGGAGACCTCCATGAAAACGTACTCCACGCCGTCGTCCCGCATTTCGGCAAGCGTGCCGAAGAGTCGCTCGGGATCGGGAGTGGTCATTCCCATATCCACGCTCTTCCCTGCCCAGGTGATCTGGATCGTGCCGATCACGCCTGTATTTTTGCCTGCCGCTTCGAAAATAGAGTGAAGCATATAGGT
>JAFTKV010000146.1 GCA_017453085.1 Clostridia bacterium | reverse complement strand
GACAAGTCGGTTTTTCAACTCATTTTATAAGATAAGGAGGGGATAGAATGACCTTTTCCAGTATGATCTTTGTACTGCTGTTTTTGACCGTGCAAATGGTCGCATTGCGATTTGCCGCAACGATCAAGCAGAGAAATGTCGTTTTGCTGGTCTTCTCCTTGATTTTTTATGCTTTTGGCGGTCCCCAGTATCTGCCGCTGCTTTGCGGTATGGTGCTGATCTCCTACGTGGGTGCGCTGGCCGTTGAGCGGGCCGAAAGCAAGAGCGGTCGCAAGCTTGCGCTGATCCTTACCTGCACATTGCTGCTGGGCATTCTGGGCTTTTTCAAATATCTGACCTTCCTCCTGGAAAATCTGAATCTGCTGACCGGATGGCCGAACGTGATTCCCGCGATCGCTCTTCCCATCGGTATTTCATTCTACACCTTCCAGCTGCTGTCCTACGTGGTGGATGTTTATCGCTGGGAAACGCCGGCGCAGAAGAAGTATCATCTGCTGCTTCTGTATGCAGGGCTTTTCCATCAATGTATCGCAGGTCCCATCGTTCGGTACAGCGATATTGCCTACGAGCTGTTGCATCGCAAGATGCGCAGTGCAGAGGTTTCGGAGGGCATTCTGCGCTTCTCCATAGGTCTTGCCAAAAAGGCGGTGCTGGCCAATACCTGTGCCTCCCTTGCGGATGAGTGGCTTCCCATCGGGGACAAGCTGTCGGAGATTCCTGCCACCGGCCTCCTGTTGGGCGGCGTATGCTATATGCTGCAGATCTATCTGGATTTCTCTGCCTATTCGGATATGGCGATCGGCATGGGTCTGATAAGCGGTTTTCATTACAAAGAAAACTTCAATTATCCCTACGCTGCAATATCCATCACCGATTTCTGGCGCCGCTGGCATATCTCCCTCAGCTCCTTCTTCCGGGACTACGTATACATTCCCCTGGGCGGCAGTCGGGTGAGCCGTGGACGGCACATCTTCAATCTGTTTGCCGTTTGGGCATTGACCGGCTTCTGGCACGGTGCCAGCTGGAATTTCCTTTTGTGGGGACTATATTACTTTGCCTTTCTGATGATCGAGAAATTCCTGCTTCATTGGACGGGAAAAGAACAGCCGTCCTTGCTGTCCCGTCTGTTGCGCAGAGTCTACGTATTGCCCGTCCTCTTCTTCGGTTGGCTCCTGTTCCGTTTTGACGATCTGCACCAGCTGTGGATCGTGCTGAAGGGACTCGTTTGTGCCAACGGAAACGCCTTCAGCTCGCCCGCAGTGTCCCTTGCGCTGAGCAGTCACGCGTATTTCCTGCTCTTTGCCGTTATCGCCTGCGCTCCCCTCTACAAGAAGGCGATGGATCGTCTCTCGGAAAGCCGAGTCAAGATCGCAGTACTGCTTTACAACGGATGGCTGGTGATCTGCCCGATCCTGATGCTTGTGCTGTCGATGCTGGCGTTAGTGGGCGACAGCTACAATCCCTTCCTGTATTTCCGTTTCTGATCAGATCGAGGAGAATAGAATGCAAACAAATGAACGCAATGAAGTGCGTGGGGAAGTCCACACGGAAAAAGTCCCGCGCTCCAGAAAAAAAGCATTTCGGATCCAACGGCTGCTGTTTTCGATTCTGCTGATCGTCTTTTGCCTGATCGGCCTGATGATTCCTCTTCGACCCACCGAATCGGAGGCGGAAAAGCGCAAGCTCACCGAATTCCCCCAGCTGTCCTGGTCATCCTTCTGGGACGGCAGCTTCTTCAGCGAGCTGGAGACCTGGTATGCCGATACCTATCCGCTCCGCGAGTCGATGATCGAGCTCAACGGCCGCTTCGAGTCGCTGTTCGGCAATCGGGAGGAACAGATCGTGGGTGACATATCGGGCGGCGACACGGTTCCCGACGTGGAAAAGGACGAAGAGGATTTCGATTGGCTGTACAATCCCGACGGGGAGATCCCGCCTGTCGACGATCCGCCGCTGACAGAACCCGTTACCGATCCCATAGCTCCGCCGATCACCGAAGAGCCCGATCTGGGCGACGGTGCGCCTATTCCCGATGCGCCGGTAGATCCCGATGCACCTGCGGAAATGATCGAATCGCTTTATCTGATCGGTGATACCGCATACGAGCTATACTATTTCAATCAGGATAACGCCGACCGTTACGTGGATCTGGTCAACGGACTGGCAGACGAGCTGGGCTCGGATGCTACGGTCTATTCGATCATTGCTCCGCTGGCGTATGGAATCTATCTGGACAAATCCATGCAGGACAAGCTGAATCTGACCGACGAGGATCAGGCACTGATCTATCTGTACAGTCAGATGGACGATAACGTGAAAAAGGTCTACGCATATCGGAACCTGTTGCTGCATCGTAACGAATACCTCTATTTCCGCACCGACCATCATTGGACGTCGCTGGGCGCATATTACGCTTACGAGGTCTTTTGTAAGCAAAAAGGAATTTCCCCTCAAAAGCTCAGCAATCTGCGTGCCGTAGAGTTTTCCGGCTTCCTGGGTTCGCTGTACACCACAGCCAAGAAGCCTGCTGCGCTGGCGAATAATCCCGACACTGTGATTGCCTACGTTCCCAACGGTACCAACGAGCTGACCTATTACGATACGGCGGGCAATAAAGTCTCGTGGAAGGTGATCTCTAACGTGACGAGCTGGGGGGCGGGCTCCAAATACGGAGCCTTCATCGGCGGAGACCAACCGCTTGCCGAGATCCACAATCCCAATATCACCGACGGATCATCCTGCGTAGTGGTCAAAAACTCCTTTGGCAACTGCTTCGTTCCGTATCTGGTGGATCATTACGAAACGGTGTACGTTGTAGATTTCCGCTATTTCCCCAAGTGGTCACAAAATCATAATAACGGTCAGACCTTCACGCAGTTCGTGCGAGAAAAGGGAATTGACGACGTGATTGTGATGACCAATATTACCGCAGCCACCTCGACTACCTTGTTGAATTATCTGGATAATTGTATTTCCGAATAAAAGAAAGGAAAAGTTTATGCACAGAACCCCACTTTCCAAACG
>JAFTKV010000145.1 GCA_017453085.1 Clostridia bacterium | reverse complement strand
GACACCGACGTGGAGGAAGGCATCCGGTTTATCGGCAATCCCGACGACATCAAGCACGTTTTGCTGATCCTGCTGGACAACGCACTGAAGAACACCTTCGAGGGCGGTCGGATCGATCTGGGTCTGCACCGCTACCACAGCGATCTGCTCATTACCTGCCGCAACACGGGACGGGGCATCCCCGCATCCGAGCTGCAGAACATCTTCCGCCGATTCTATCGGGTGGATCCCTCCCGCGCACGCCTCACCGGCGGATCGGGTCTGGGCCTGTCCATCGCCGAGCGGATCGTGGAAGGCTACAAGGGCAAGATCTGGGCGGAAAGCGAAGAGGGCGAATGGGCGCTCTTCTGCGTGAGACTGCCTGCTATAAAGGAATAATTGATTTCCCCTTAAGGACCCTTCTTGAAAGAAGGGTCCTTAAGAATCCCCCAAGAACTTCTATCGCTGACGGCAAATACTTGCCGTCA
The DNA here is from genome assembly GCA_017453085.1 of Clostridia bacterium. Taxonomy (GTDB): domain Bacteria; phylum Bacillota; class Clostridia; order Oscillospirales; family CAG-272; genus CAKSQF01. The sequence goes on along the minus strand of JAFTKV010000145.1, from coordinate 2,709 downwards.
TTTTTTGCACCGATCACCCCCCTCGTTCATACACTGATAGCGGATACTGTTTTGATCACAGCCATCCACCCTCGAATTTACGGAGGAAGGTATATATAGAATGATGGAAATGCAAAACGTTCCCACCGCAGTCCTGCTGGGCGGGGATCATCGTATGGCGCACGCTGCAGCAGAGCTTCAAAATGCAGGGTACGCCGTGACTTTTTGGGGACGGGACTCCTGCGCGTCCCCTCCTACAGCCGAAACCGCCCTTTCCGATGCGGATTTAGTGGTGCTCCCCATCCCCGCTACCAGAGACGGCGTGCATCTCAATGCCCCCGATGCGCCGCAGTCGATCTCTTTGGAGGAGATCGTCGCCGCACTCCGTCCCGATCAGACGGTCGTCGGCGGCACACTGCCCGAAAAGATCGCCGACGCCGTTCTGACGAAGGGCTGTCGGATCTACGACTGCCAGACCGACGAGCGGTTCATCCTCCCCAACGCACTGGCTACCGCCGAGGGAGCGATCGCCATGGCAATCGCCGAGAGTGACGGTCTGCTGGCCGAAAGCGATTGCGTGGTGCTGGGCTTCGGACGGGTCGCCAAGCAGCTTTGCCGACTCCTCTTGGCCATGGGAGCCCGCGTGACGGTGATCGCCCGCCGCGAGAGTGATCGCATCCTTGCAAGGACGCTGGGATATGCCGCCCTGCCCTTTTACGAGGCAGACACCGCCCTTGCCCGTGCAACGCTGCTCTTCAACACCGTTCCCGCTCGTCTGACGGATTTTGCCCGGGCCAGCGGAACAATCATCGACCTTGCGCCCGTCTACGAGCCCTCTCAGATGCCCGTGAAGGTGATCCGAGCGGCCGCACTTCCCGCCAAATACGCTCCCGCCTACGCCGGACGGCTGATGGCACGGTGCATTCTGGCGCATCTTTCGGAGGTGAAGCAGCTATGATCGGATTCGCATCCTGCGGCTCCTTCTGCACCCTCTCCCGCGCCATGCAGCAGATGGAGCTTCTATCGAAAACCCACGAGCTCCTTCCCATCGTCAGTCCCGTAGTGGCCACCACCGACACCCGCTTCGGCAAGGCGGCGGATCTGCTGGCTCTGATGGAGTCGATCAGCGGCAGGAAGCCCATTACCACCATCGCTGGCGCAGAGCCGCTGGGTCCCGCTATCCCGCTGGAGGCGCTGGTGATCGCTCCCTGCACGGGCAACACCCTCGCCAAGATGGCAGGCGGCATCACCGACACCTCGGTGACTATGGCCGCCAAGGCACACCTCAGAAACGGCAGACCGCTGATCATCGCCCTTGCCAGTAACGACGCCCTGTCGGCAAATCTTCGCAACATCGGCACTCTCCTGGAGCGCAAGAACGTCTATTTCGTGCCCCTGGGACAGGACGATCCGAAATCCAAGCCCCACAGCATGGTCTGCGACTTTGCCCGCATCCCCGAAACTCTCGCCGCCGCCCTGGAAGGACGTCAGCTGCAACCGTTGTTGACGAAATAGTTTTCTTGAGGGAACTTCTTGAAAGAAGTTCCCTCAAACTCCTTCAAGAACTTTATAAAAAGCGGCGCAAATTCTTGCGCCGCCACAGAGATATAAATCAGACTCGGCAAGCACTTGCCGACCTCTTTTATTCATTTTTATTATTTGTGTACCAATCGCCCCGCAAGTATTTGCGGGGCTTTTTCAAAAGTTCTTGGGGATCCAGCCCCTTCTTTCAAGAAGGGGCTGGCAGGTCCGGGCAGAGCCCGGAGCATTTATTTTTTCATCAGATTCAGCAGCAACTTCCACAGCTTTTCGCAGCTGGGGATGTAGAGTGCCTCGTCGGGGGTATGGATATCCTTCAGGGTGGGGCCGATGGAGATGGCATCGCACTCGCCGTCCAGGGCAGAGACGATAATGCCGCACTCCAGACCTGCGTGGATGGCGTTGACGATGGGGGTGGAATCTGCACCGAAGGTTTCCTTGTAGACTTCCACGAAGTCGGTCGCCAGCTTGGAGTTCGGATTAAAATCCCAGCCTGCGTGGCGGTCTTCGATTTCCATCTCCACCTTCAGAGCCTTTGCAAGTCGCTTGAAGGTGAGGGTGAGAGCGTCCATCTCGCTGTCCGAGGAGGAGCGCGCCATCACGGCCACCTGCACTGCCTCGGGAGTGGTGGTTACCACGCCGGTGTTGGAGGAGGTGCGCACGAATCCTTCCACGAAGGGAGACATCGCTACTACGCCGTCGGGGAGAAGTGTCAGCAGGTTGATCACCGTGGAGCTGTCCTTGTAGGTAAGCATACCCTCGGAGGGTGCGCCCTTGCCCACGATCACCTTGAATGCGGAGTCAGCAGTCGAAAGCTCCTTCTTCAGCTTAGCTTCCTCAGCCAGCAGGATGGCAGTTGCCGCCTTGGGATCGTCCACGTAGATCTCCGCAAACGCCTCACGGGGGATGGCGTTGCGCTTGTTGCCGCCGTTTACAGTCACCAGATTGAAGGGAGTATCCTCGTAAAGCACCCCCAGCAGCCGACCCATGATCCGATTGGCATTGCCGCGGCAGAGATGGATGTCCGCACCCGAATGACCGCCGGCCAGCCCCTTCACCGTGATCTTGATGGGTCTGCCGGGGCAGGCGATCCGATCGGTGGGGAGGGTGTACATCAGATCCATACCGCCTGCACAGGAGGCGGTGGCCACGCCCTCATCCTCGGAGTCCAGATTGATGAGGCGGCGTGCG
>JAFTKV010000144.1 GCA_017453085.1 Clostridia bacterium | reverse complement strand
TTCGGATCGCGGGCTCCTTCAGTCGCCTTCGGCGACAGCTCCCTCCCGGAGGGAGCCTTAGGAACGACCGTTGCCTTGGTGGGAACCGTTTGGACGGCGGGAGCAAGCCCCCGCCCTACGGGGTATGTGCGAACACATAGCGCCGCACGTTCCCTTGATGCAGTATGTTCCGCCTCCCCAAGCCTTCTCCAGCGGAGAAGGTGTCGCCGAAGGCGACGGATGAGGAGATCCCCATTTTCGCCGACCATCCCCTCGGTGCAAAAGCTCCGAAAGGACTTGCAAAATTCGCCGATCCGTGCTATAATGGAAGGTAGTATTTCCATTTCCGGAGGTTTACCGTGAAAGATAACAAGCTCTCCAAAAACTTCACCCGCGGGAGCATTCCGAAGCAGCTCTTCTGGTTTATGCTTCCCTTTATGGCGTCCAACGCCCTGCAGGTGCTCTACAGCACCGTAGATATGATCGTCGTAGGCGAGTACGTGGGCACCCCCGGCCTGTCTGCCGTCTCCCAAAGCAGCCTGATCGTCAATTTCGCAACGATGGTCTGTCTCGGCTTTTCCAACGCAGGACAGGTGCTGGTCTCCCAAGCTCTGGGCGCAGGCAAGCGGCGGGAGATCAACGACATCATCGGCACGCTCTTCACCCTGATCCTTGCGATGGGTGTAATCTTCTCGGTCATTATCATCGCCCTGCAGACCCCCATCATGCAGGTGATGAACATCCCGAAGGCCTCCTACGATATGTCAATCCAATATCTGGTGATCTGCGGCGCAGGTCTGATCTTCACCGCAGGCTACAATATGGTCTCCGCCGTCCTGCGGGGCATGGGCGACTCCAAACGCCCCTTCCTGTTCATCGGCATCGCATCGGTGACCAATCTGGTGCTGGACCTGCTGTTCACCGGCTACTTTGACTGGGGCGTGGCGGGTGCCGCATGGGCAACCATCATCGGACAGGCGGTGTCCTTCCTCTTCTCTATCTGGTATCTCTACCGTCATAAGGAGGCCTTCGGCTTCGATTTCCGCCTGCAAAGCCTCCGTCCCCAAAAGAAATACGTGCGGATGATCTTCAGCCTCGGCACGCCTATGGCGATCCAGTCGGGCTGCATCAATCTGTCCATGCTCTACGTCAACTCTATGGTCAACGCCATCGACTCCACCGCGGTTGCCTCCGCCACCTTCGGCGCAGGCGTGAAGATCGACGATATCATCAACAAGATCTCCCAAGGCATCCAGCACGCAGCGATGCCCATGATCAGCCAGAACATCGCTGCAGGGGAAAACCGCCGCAGCAAGCAGGTGGTCTACTATGCGTGGATCTTTGCAGGCGTGCTGACCGTGGTCTTTATGCTGGCGTATATCTTCTTCGGGAAGGAAATGTTCATGCTCTTCTCGGACGATACCGACGTGCACGCCCTGTGCGGAACCTTTATCTCGGCGATCCTGTGGATGTTCCCCGCCTTTACCGTCATGCGCGGCACCCACGCCTTCATCCAGGGCATCGGCAACGCAAAGCTGGGGCTGGTGCTCTCCCTGCTGGACGGCGTGGTGCTCCGTATCGGACTCAGCTGGCTGTTCGGCGTCGCGCTGGGATGGGGATTCTACGGCTTCGTGCTAGGCTACGGACTTGCCCCCTACGGCTGTGCTATCCCGGGCCTGATCTACTTCCTCTCCGGCAAGTGGGAGAAGCGCCGCACGCTGGCGGAGGATATCTGATCCATCCCCGCACCCTCTGTCCAATTGATCAGACTATACAATCCCCTATCGGAGGATCCTATGACCATTACCGAAATCTTAGAAAAACAGCGGAAATTCTTCCAAAGCGGTGCTACGCTGCCGGTGAAATTCCGCATCCAAATGCTGAAAAAGCTCCACGCCGCCATCTGCGAGCGGGAAAAGGAGATCTGTGACGCTCTGCACGCCGATCTGGGCAAGAGCGCCTACGAAAGCTATATGTGCGAGGTGGGGCTCACCCTCTCGGAAATCTCCTACCTCATTCGCCACACCCGCCGCTTCGCCAAGGAAAAGCGGGTGCGCACGCCGCTGGCGCAATTTGCTTCTCGCAGCTATATAAAGCCCACCCCCTACGGCAACGTGCTGATCATGAGCCCCTGGAACTATCCCTTCCTGCTGACCGTCGAGCCTCTTGCCGACGCCATCGCCGCAGGCAACACCGCCGTAGTCAAGCCCAGTGCCTACTCCCCCGCCACCTCTGCGGTGATCGCCAAGCTGATCGCCGATCTGTTCCCGCCCGAATACGTGGCGGTAGTCACCGGCGGCAGACGGGAAAACGCCGCTCTGCTTTCTGAGAAGTTCGATCTGATCTTCTTCACCGGCAGTCAGAACGTGGGCAAGGAGGTCCTGCGCCACGCCGCAGAGCACCTGACCCCCGCCGTGCTGGAGCTGGGAGGCAAAAGCCCCTGCATCGTGGACGAGACTGCTAAGCTATCGCTGGCCGCCCGTCGCATCGTCTTCGGCAAATACTTAAACTGCGGACAGACCTGCGTTGCCCCCGACTATATCCTCTGCCACAAGTCGGTCAAGGATCGGCTGGTGGAGGAGATCCGCCGCGAGATCAACGCCCAGCTGGGTGCCGATCCGCTGCGCAATCCCGAGTACGGAAGGATCGTCAGCGAAAAGCATTTTGACCGCCTGCTGGGGCTGATCGATCCCGCTAAGGTGGTCTGCGGCGGCGTTTGGGATCGCACCGCTCTGCAGATTGCCCCTACGGTTTTGGATCAGGTCACCCCCGACGATCCCGTGATGCAGGAGGAGATCTTCGGTC
>JAFTKV010000143.1 GCA_017453085.1 Clostridia bacterium | reverse complement strand
ACTGACGAACGGGGATCCCTCTCTTGCCTATAAGAATGCCGTCCTTTCGGACGGCATTCTTCAGGAGAGACACCAAGCTGTGTTCGCACTCGCTAACGGGTGTCTCTTCAGATCATCTTGTTCTTATCAATGTAGAAGGGCTTGGAGGGGTGTCCGCTGAGAGTCACGCCGTGGCGGATGGATACGTTTTTGTCGGTGATCACGCAGTTGAGGCTGCTGCCCTCTCCTACCATGGTGTCCTGGAAGAGGATGCAGTTCTTCACTACACTGCCCTTTCCGATGCGCACGCCGCGGAAGAGGATACAGTTTTCCACCGTTCCTTCAATCACACAGCCGTCGGCGATCATAGAGTTTTTCACGTTGCTGCCTGCTACGTACTGGGTGGAGGGAGAGTTGCGAACCTTGGTGATCACGGGCTGATTTTTGGCATTGAAAAGATCGTCCCGCATCTCCTTATCGGTGGTCAGCTGCATGGAGGTAGCAAAGTAATCCTCCAGGCAAGCGGGGCAAGCAAAGTAACCGTCGTAACGGTATACCTTCATATCCGCTCTGTCCATATAGCGGGCAACGATGCCCTTGGTGAGGCTATCGTAGCCATGGGCTGCCGCATCCTGAATGGCGGACAGCAGGAAGGTACGACTCGCGATCCACAGGTTCATGCTCACGTCCCACTCGCCCTCAATATTCTTGGGATGAGCCGCAACCTCGGTGAGATTGCCCTCGGCATCGGAAGAGTACAGATTGTACTGCTCGGACTGATTGCCGCAAAGGGTCATCCGCTTGACGGCAAAGGTCATGTCTGCGCCGCTTTCCTTATGCTTGGCGATCATATCGGACAGATCCAGATTGAAGATCGCATCGGCATCGGCTACTACCAAGAACTCATCCTTGGTCTTGGCCAGCGCATCCGAGATGGAGTACAGCGCGTCCAGACGGGTATCGTAGCGGCTGGTGCCACGAGTAGAGAAAGATGCGATATTGGGGGTCAGAAGTCTCAGACCGCCGGTGCGGCGGGCCAGATCCCAGTCCTTGCCGCTGCCCAAATGATCTACCAGAGACTGATAGTTATAGCTGGTGATAACGCTCACATTGGTGATGCCCGCATTGACCATGCTGGACAGGACGAAGTCAATCAGACGGTATCTGCCGCCGAAGGGGACCGACGCCTGCGTACGAACTGCGGTGAGTTCGGGAATGTTCTTATTGGTGAGGTTTGCGAAAATAATTCCGGCTGCCATTATCTATTCCTCCTTACTTGCTCAGCTCTTCCAGCTTGGCGGCGTTGACCATTGCACCTGCGGGGATGGTCTTCCCTGCGGGCACCGAAAGCTCTGCACCCACGACGGCAATGCCCACGCCCTCTGCCTTGGGTGCGCCTACGACGGCACCTTCGCCAATGGTGGTGTCGGTGCTGATGATGGTGTACTCTACCGTTGCGTCTGCTTCCACACGGACGTCGTTCATGATGACGCTGTCGCGGATCACCGCGCCGGGTGCCACGTAAACGCCGCTGAAGAGGACGGAATTTTCTACCGTACCGTAGATCTCACAGCCCTCGGTGATGATGGAGTTGACGATCTTCGCCTCCTCGCCCACATACTGGGGAGGATTGCCGGTGGAGCGGAAGAAGATCCGCCAGGAACGGTCGTACAGGTTGAAATTGGGATGCTCGCCCAGAAGATCCATATTGCCTTCCCACAGGGAAGAAATGGTTCCTACGTCCTTCCAGTAGCCCACGAAGGGATAAGCGTACATCTTTTCGCCGGCGTTCAGCATATTGGGAATGATGTTCTTACCGAAGTCGTTGGACGAACCCGGCGTGTTCTCATCGTCGATGAGGTACTGACGGAGCTTCTTATAGGTGAAAATGTAGATGCCCATGGACGCCTTATTGGACTTGGGCTGCTTGGGTTTTTCCTCAAATTCGAAGATCTCGCCGTCCTCGCGGGCGTTCATAATACCGAAGCGGGATGCTTCTTCCATAGGAACGGTGAGCACTGCGATGGTGCAGTCTGCGTTCTTTTCCTTATGGAACTGGAGCATAGCGTCGTAGTCCATTTTATAGATGTGGTCGCCCGACAGAACCAGCACGTACTCGGGATCGTAGCGATCGAGGAAGTCCAGATTCTGATAAATGGCGTTGGCGGTACCCTTGTACCAGTCTGCGCCCTTCATGCCCTGATAGGGAGGGAGCACCGATACGCCGCCCATATTGCGGTCCAGATCCCAAGGCTGGCCGGTGCCGATGTACTCGTTGAGCTGGAGAGGCTGATACTGGGTGAGCACGCCCACGGTATCAATGCCCGAGTTTACGCAGTTGGACAGCGTAAAGTCGATGATGCGGTACTTGCCGCCGAAGGGAACGGCAGGCTTTGCCGTTTTCTCGGTGAGCGTGTACAGTCGGCTACCCTGCCCTCCGGCAAGAAGCATGGCTACACATTCTTTTTTCTGGAACATAGCAGATTCCTCACTTTATATTGGATTTAATGGAATTTATATTCTTGGGAAACTTCTTGAAAGAAGTTTTCCAAACCCTTCAAGAACTTTTATAAAGCAAAATTGCTTTGCAATTTTGCGGGGATGGATATGGTTACTAAGAGCTTGCACACACCCGTAGGGCGGGGGCTTGCTCCCGCCGACGTGCGATTGCACCGAGGTGGAGTTGGTGACCTTGGCTCCCTCCGGGAGGGAGCTCCCGCGAAGCGGGTGAGGGAGCACGCGTTACGATGGATTTAGTCAAAGCGCAAAGCGAAACAGTCGTATCAAAGACTTTCAATAAGAAAGTTCCAACGTCACACCGCCAATAAAAGCAATCGTTTGAGCTTCGCAGGCTCCTTCCGTCACGGCTTCGCCGTGCCACCTCCCTCTCGGAGGGAGGCTTTTGGCGCGCGCAATTCCCGTAGGGGATGCAAATCTTTCCTGCGCCACAAGTATTTGTGGCGCTTTTATAAAGTTTTGAGGGTTTCCAAAGGGAACTTTTTCAAAAGTTCCCTTTGGCGTTACCCCTTCTTCCGTCCGGGGAGCTTTTTGGGCTCTAAGATTACTGCCGAGAGAGGCGGGATATTGATGCGCAGGGTGCGTTTGCCGTCCAGTGCCCAATCGGGAGCGGGACGCAGGAGTCCGCTGTTCAGCCGACCCTCGCCGCCGAAGGCGACGTCGTCGGTGGATAAGACTTCCTTATAAGCCTCTGCATCCTCAGGGACGGGGATGGGGTAGTTCTCACGAGTCGCATTAGAGAAGTTCAGCACGCAGATCAAGCTATCCCCCGAGCGTCCCTTACGGGTGTAGGCAATGAGGTTATCCTCCTTGTTGTCCGCCCAAATCCACTCGAAGCCACCCCAGGAGAAGTCGTCCTCCCACAGAGCCTTGTGGGACAGATAGAAATTGTTCAGCTTTTCCGAGAAGTGCCAGAGCTTCCCGTGCATCTCGTAGTCGGTCATAAACCATTCCAGCTGGTTTTCGTAGTCCCATTCCCGGAACTGTCCGAACTCGCAGCCCATGAAGGTGAGCTTTTTGCCCGGATGGGTCATTTGATATGCCATAAACAGGCGATCGCCTGCGAATTTCTGCTCGTAGCCGCCCCACATTTTGTCCAGCAATGACTTTTTGCCGTGAACCACTTCATCGTGGGAAACGGGGAGGACATAATTCTCCGAAAATGCGTAGCAGAGGGAGAAGTTCAGCTTGTTGTGGTGATACTGGCGGGCGATGGGATCCAGTGCCACGTATTCGTACATATCGTTTGCCCAGCCCATGTTCCACTTGAAGTTGAAGCCGAGACCGCCTTGGTAGACCGGCTTGGTGATGGCCGCCCAGGAGGTGGACTCCTCTGCGATCATCAGAATGTCGCCGTGAGAGCCGAAGAGTGCGCTGTTCAGCTTCCGAAAAAAGGCGATGGCTTCTAAATTCTCTCTGCCGCCGTGGCCGGTGGGCACCCATTCACCCGGCTTGCGGGCGTAGTCCAGGTAGAGCATGGAGGCAACCGCATCCACACGAAGTCCGTCCAGGTGGAAATGCTCGATCCAGTAGAGAGCGGAGGAGATAAGGAAGGACTGCACCTCGGGTCTGCCTACGTCGAAGCAGCGGGTGCCCCATTCGGTGTGCTCCTGCCGATCCCAGCCTTGATATTCGTAAAGAGGCGAGCCGTCAAACTCGTACAGGCCGTGCTCGTCCTTGGGGAAGTGCGCAGGCACCCAGTCCAGAATCACGCCGATGCCGTTGGAGTGGAGCTTGTTCACAAAGTAAGCGAAATCCTCGGGCGTGCCGTAGCGGGAGGTGGGAGAGAAATAGCCGCAGCACTGGTAGCCCCAGCTGCCGTCAAAGGGGTATTCGCCGATGGGGAGCAGCTCCACGTGGGTATAACCCATCTTCTTCACGTAGGGAACCAGTTCGTCCGCAATCTCCCGATAGGAGAGGTATGCGTCGCCGTCTACGTTGGTCTTTCCGTCCCGGGTCTTCCATGAGGCAAGGTGCATCTCATAAACGTGAAGTGGCGCGCTGTAGAAGTTCGGGGACTCGGAGAGACGGCGGCGTTTGGTCATCCAGTTGCTGTCGGTCCAGCGGAAGCTGTCCTTGGTGTAGACCAGCGAGGCGGTCTTTTGCAGCGTCTCGTTCATGGCGGCGTAGGGGTCTGCCTTATAGCGCACGCCGTTTGCTCCCGTGATGCGGAATTTGTAGGGCTTGCCCTCCAGATCGGCGGCGGGAACCGTCACCTCCCACACGCCCATATCGGTTACACGGGTCAAGGGAAGTCCTTCGCTCCAGCCCGTAAAGTCGGAGACGAGAGCCACCGCGTGCGCGTTCGGTGCCCATGTGCGGAAAGCGTAGCCATCCGCCACTTTGTGACAGCCGAGGTAATTCTGCGTATGGAAATTGGTCCCCTGATGGAACAGGTAGGGTGCCATATCGCCGGGATGCTGTGGAATTTGGATGTTCTTTTTCTTTGCCATACAGTTCCCCTCCGTGGGAGTATTCGAAAATCGGGAACGGAGCGTCAGCCTTTCCCGGGCGGCGTCCGATCCATACAGATTTATTATACCACATCAGAGCAAAGTGTGCAAGGGGTTTTTCTCAGATATTTCCGCTTTTTTAGACTTTTTCTTATGACTTTTCGCTGTGGCTGTCAAAATTTCAACAGCAAATTTGTGCAAATTGCACACAATCTCTCTATTCGACAAAGAAGAGACGGCGGCAGCGAAATTGCCCATTGACAAGCGGCGGGATCGGTGATATAATAAAGGGTAATCTATTTGTTTTCGAAAGAAGGTCTTCGTATGAGCAAAGAATATCAAATCGAAACCAAGGCGATCCAGTCCGGCTATCAGCCCGGTAACAGTGAGCCTCGCGTGCTTCCCATCTATCAATCCACCACCTATAAATACGACAGTGCCGATCATCTGGGCGATCTTTTCGATCTGAAGGCGGACGGCCATATGTACACCCGTATCTCCAATCCCACCGTTGCGGCAGTAGAAGCGAAGATCGCCGACATGGAAGGAGGCGTGGGCGCACTCTGCACCTCCTCGGGACAGGCTGCTTCCTTCATCTCCATCTTCAACATCACCTCCTGCGGTCAGAACATTGTGGCGTCCTCCGCTATCTACGGCGGCACCACCAATCTGCTGGCGGTGACCATGAAGCGCATGGGCATCGAGATCCGTTTCGCTACACCCGATATGACCGACGAGCAGATCGAGGCTATGATCGACGAGAACACACGTCTGATTTTCGGCGAGACCATCGCCAACCCTGCCCTGACTGTCTTTGACATCGAGCGATACGCCAATCTTGCCCACCGTCATAACATCCCCCTGATCGTGGACAACACCTTTGCCACCCCTGTGCTCTGCCGTCCCATTGAATTCGGCGCCGACATCGTGATCCACTCCACCACCAAGTACATGGACGGTCACGCTTCTGTGGTTGGCGGCGTGATCGTAGACAGCGGAAACTTTGACTGGGCAGCCTCCGGAAAATTTCTCGAGCTGACCACTCCCGACGAGAGCTACCACGGCGTAGTGTACACCGAATCCTTCGGCAAGGCGGCTTACATCACCAAGGCGCGCACTCAGCTGATGCGCGATCTGGGTATGACTCCTCAGCCTCTGACCACCTATATGCTGGGCATGAATCTGGAGTCCCTTCCCCTGCGCATCCAGCGCCACAGCGACAATGCCCTTGCCGTTGCCAAGTGGCTGGAGCAGAATGACAAGGTAGCGTGGGTAAACTATCCCGGTCTGGAGTCCTCTCCCGACCATGCGCTGGCACAGAAGTATCTGCCCAAGGGCTGTTGCGGTGTTATCTCCTTCGGTGTGAAGGGGGGCCGTGAGGCTGCCGTCCGCTTTATGGACAGCCTGAAGCTTGCCGCCATCGTGGTACACGTTGCCGACGCTCGTACCAGCGTACTCCATCCCGCATCCACCACCCATCGCCAGCTGACCGACGAGCAGCTGGTTGCCGCAGGTGTCTCCCCCGACTTGGTGAGACTCTCCGTGGGCATCGAGAACGTAGAAGACATTATTGCCGACCTCGAGCAGGCGCTTTAACGCGGGGCTCTGCCCCACACCCCGGCAGAAACCTTTTTGAAAAAAGGTTTCTGCACTTCCCAAAACTTTCAAAAGTCCGACAACTGCGTTGTCGGACGGGAAGAATCACATTATTAGCATGCCCGACGAGTATTCGTCGGGCTCTACCAAAATTCTTGGGAGGTGCGGAACCCTTCTTATAAGAAGGGTTCTGCGTGAATTCCTATGCCGATTAAAATTCCGAATGATTTGCCGGCGACGCAAACGTTGCTGAGCGAGAACATATTTGCGATTACCGAAACCAGAGCGATCACACAGGATATTCGACCGCTGAAGATTCTGGTGCTCAATCTGATGCCCACCAAGATCACCACCGAGACCCAGCTGGCACGCCTCTTGGGCAACTCCCCTCTGCAGGTGGAGCTGGAGTTTTTGCACACTATGACCCATAAGTCGAGACACACCCCCGCCGATCATCTCATCGCTTTCTATAAGGTGTTCGATGACGTTCGTGAGAACACCTATGACGGCATGGTCATCACCGGTGCGCCGGTGGAGCATATGCCCTTCGAGGAAGTGGAATACTGGGACGAGCTTTGTAAGATTATGGAGTGGAGCAAGACCCACGTGACCAGCGTCTTCCACATTTGCTGGGGCGCGCAGGCGGGTCTGTACTATCACTATGGCATTAACAAAGTCGATCTGCCCGAGAAGCTGTTTGGTGTCTTCCCTCATACCGTGGAGCGGAAGTCCTCCATCCTGATGCGCGGATTTGACGATACCTTTATGGTGCCCCACAGCCGTCACACCACCATCCGCCGCCGTGACGTGGAGGCTCGCCCCGAGCTGAAGATCCTCGCCTCCTCCCCTGAGGCAGGTGTTTACGCCATCGCCACCAATCTGGGACGGCAGATCTTCATTACCGGTCACTCGGAGTATGATGCCGAGACGCTGGCGAAGGAGTATTGGAGAGACAAAAACTTGGGTCTGCCCATCGCTCCACCTAAAAATTACTATCCGAACGACGACGATTCCCTGCCCCCGCAGGTGACTTGGCGCTCTCACGCCAATCTGCTTTACTCCAACTGGCTGAACTACTTCGTTTATCAAACCACACCTTACGATCTGAAGGAAATTAAGTAGCCAAAGACTCCGCCTTTGGAATCCGGTCGCTTTTTTGAAAAAAAGCGACGCAAAAAACTTGAGTTAAGCCCCGCAACTACTTGCGGGGCACTTTTTATGGATAACTCAGAATTATGGATCGGTACAAAAGGTAACCACGGACCGTCGAGGACGCCGGTCCCTACAAGTAATTGCTTATTATTCTACATAAAAATGAGCCCCGCAAGTATTTGCGGGGCTATTTGAAAGTTCTTGGAAGTCCCGAAACCTTCTTTCAAGAAGGTTTCGGGCGGGTCCGGGCAGAGCCCGGCGTATCCTCCAAATTATTCGCCGGTGATACCGGAACGTTCGATACCCTGGATCAGGTAACGCTGACAGAACAGGTAAATGACGATCAGCGGAGCAATGATCAAGAGACCGCAGGTGTTACGGATCGCGGCTGCGAACAGGTTGCCGCCTGCGTAGGTGGTATCCAGCGTTCTGGGGATCGCAACGATCTTCGACAGCAGCAGAGAATTTCTGCCGGTGAAGAACAATCCGGTGTAGAAGCTGTCAGTCCACTGCCAGGAGAAGGCGAACAGGAAGACGGTGATCATCATAGGCACCGACAGGGGCAGGATGATCTTGATGAAGGTACGGAAGGTACCGGAACCGTCGATGTACGCAGATTCCTCCAGGGAGTCGGGCACGCCGCGGAAGAACTGTCTCATCATGTAGATGTACAGACCGTTCTTGAAGGCCAGACCGGTGAGCGACAGGATCGCCATGGGCCAATACGTGTTGGTCAGGTCGATGGATTCCATGCCCAGAAGTCCGAAGAGTCCGAAGATATCGAAGTACTTGAACTTCATGAACATAGACAGCTGCAGAGTCTGGTGAGGCACGATCATGGTGAACAGCATCAGCGCGAACATCAGCTTGTGGCCGCGGAACTTATATTTACCGAAGCCGTAGCCAACGACACAGCAGATGAAGGTCTGAATGATGCCGCAGAGCAGCGAAAGGATCGTCGTGTTGAACAGAGCCTCAAAGTACTTGTTCTCGATGATGATCTGCTTATAGGTGTTCAGCGTAGGATTCTTGGGGATCAGCTTGACGGTGGAGTCAACGAAGTCCAGAGGATCCATGAAGCTGGACGCGATCTTGGAAATGAAGGGGAACAGGATGACGTAGGATACACCCAGCAGCAGTACCAGTCTGAACAGCTTGAAGACTACCGTGCCCAAGAAACGCAGGGACAGATACTTCAGGCGGAAACGGGTCCAGGCGGAGGTGCGCTCAAATTCTACGCGAATCTTATTCTTCGTTTCCTTTTTGATTTTTACATTTTCTGTTGCATTCATCTTTTTCCCTCCTTAATCACGTCTCTGGTAGAAGATGTACGCAGACAGAATCGCCGAAACGATGGCGACTACCACAATAACGATCAGGAAGTAGACCCACGCCATTGCGGAGCTGACGGTCTTGGAACCGTTTTCGTATGCGTCCTGAATAAAGTTCATGACCGAGTTGGTCGTTCCCGTGAAGGAGTCAATGACTGTGTAGACCGTATTAACCAGGATCATAGGCGAGATCATGGGGAAGGTGATCTTCCAGAAGGTTTCCCAAGTGGTAGCACCGTCGATAGAGCACGCCTCGTAGATGTGGGGGGAGATAGACTGCAGACCTGCCAGGAAGATCAGCAGCTGTACACCCGAACGGTTGATGATGTTGTACACGTCGTTAACCAGGTTCGTTACCGTCGTTACCAGACCGGTACCAACCTTCATAGTTTCGAACAGAGCCGAAACCTCCATTGCAGAAACGATCTGCGTGCCGCTGTTTTCTACCTGTGCACCCGACATATCCTCGGTGCTTTCCATGTTCTGCTGCAGAATGTTTGCAGCGTCGATCTCAGCCATCAGACCGGTGGACAGAATAACCGGCACGAAGAAGATCGCACGGAATGCTGCACGGCCGATCATCTTCTGGTTCAGCATAACTGCCATGAACAGAGAGAAGATGACGATTGCGGGAATATCAATGAACAGCTGCAAAAGACCGTCGGTCAGTGTGGTGTAGAAGTTAGGATCCTTGAACAGTGCTTCGTTGTAGTTTTCGAAGCCTACGAAGCTCAAGGTGAAGCCACCGCCACGAACGGGGATGATCTCGTTAAAGCTGAGCTTAATGGAATCGTAAATGATAGGCAGGTAGATCAGAATCAGGCCGATCACGAAGGGGAGAATAAAGTACCAGCCTGCACGGGCCTTTTTCTTATCCAGAGAAACAACCTTGCGCTTCTTCTTGGGCGCTGCGGGGCTGCCCTTTACCAGGGCAGCCTGTGCGTTCGCAGCAGGAATGGCGGTAGCCACGGGAGTGGGTTCCACCGGAGTCTGTTTGGGGGTAGATTTCTTTTCTTTTTTCATTTCAATCTCTCCCTTCTATCAGTCCTGAGTTGCTACGGAAATCTTTACGAAATCCAGAGCACCGACGGTGTATTCGGTACCGTTTACGGTAACGGTCACGTCGAAGTTGTTGTAGTTGAGGATGAAGCCTACGGAATCGCCGTATACCTCGTATACGATGGTGTGGTCATCGATCACGGTATCAAAGCCGGACTCGAACTTGCCTTCGTTGTCCGCGTTGAATTCCTGCTCGAATGTGAACAGGTCGAAGCCGATGATGCCCTCCATGTTAACCGAGCCGTCAGCCTTCAGGTACTGATGTCCTTCGGGAATGGTAACCAGACCGCCGGTTGCTGCAGTCTTGATCGCGGTGATCAGGGCGGAGTTGTACGCCTTGGTGTACGCGGTCTGTGCTGCTACGTCAGCGATCATCTTCTGCACCGCCTCATCCTTGGTGAGCACGCGCTCGCCGTCGATGAACTCGTGAGAAGTGATGGTTACGTCCTGAACGTCCTTCAGTGCCTCGTTGAGTACTTCGTAGATCTCGCGAATGTCATCCAGCCAGATCTGGAAGTTGACCGAGTAATAATCGGACAGGTATGCAAATTCCTTCAGCTCATTGGTGTTCTGATAGGACAGCATGAAGTAGGGTGCTGCGCCGTTTTCGATGATCTTCAGGATCTCGTAGGCGGTGTCGCCTTCCATGTTAGTGGGCGAGCCTGCATACTGAACGTAGCCGTGGAGCACCATACCCATGAAGGGGATTGCCTGGCTTGCGCGCAGGTAACGGGAGCCGTCCAGAGGCATATTCAGAATGTGGGAAACGTAGCCCAGAGTGTACGCATTACCGCCGTCGATCATGATGTTGCCGAATTCCTCGGACAGCTGCTTCAGAGCGTCAACGGTAAATTCCTTGTTGTCCTCACGGTTGTAGGGATCCTCCTGATCGAAGTCGGAGTTCAAATCGGTACCCAGAGTGGATGCCGAAATGCCGCTGACCTTCAGATCCTGATCCTTGAACTGGCCGATGAAGCCCTCTACGATTGCATCGTATGCCCAAGGAGAAACTGCTACGGAGAAGACTCTCTGGAAGGACTGGTAGGT
>JAFTKV010000142.1 GCA_017453085.1 Clostridia bacterium | reverse complement strand
CCTTTTTCGTGGTGGGCAACAATATCAACCAATCCACGGGAGCGGCCATTGCGTATGCGGCGGAAAACGGCTGTGAGATCGGCATTCACAGCTACACCCACGTGCAGGCTCTGTATTATCACGTTTGCAGCGATCGGGAGTATCTGCAGGATATGCAGCAGACCGCCGATGCCATCCGTCCATTCGTTTCTGCGCCCGTCACGCTGATGCGCCCGCCGGGAGGAAACATTACCGAGGAGCGGATCGCCGCCTGCCCCTATTCCGTGATCCTGTGGAGCGTGGATTCTGAGGATTGGCGCTACAAGGGGCGCACCGACGAAGCCACTACCGAGGCGAACGTGAATACCATCGTGGAGAACGTGATGCGTACCGTCGGCGACGGGGACATCGTGCTGATGCACGAGATCTACGAAAACTCCTACGAGGCGTTTTGCATCCTTTTGGAGCGGCTGTACGCAGAGGGCTACGAGGTGGTCAGCGTCACCGAGCTTTTGGGCGACCGCCTGCAGCCGGGTGTGAAATACAGATACATCCAATAAACGCAAAAACAGATCGGATTTGCCCGATCTGTTTTTGATTTATCCAAGAAAATAACGAATTGCGTTCTGAATCTCCCGATCCCAGTAGAACCAGCTGTGATCGCCGTCGGTCTCGGAGTAGGAGAGCTCGTAGCCGTACGCTTCCAGCAGCTCCTTGGCGCGGCGGGAATCGTGGATCAGCCCGTCCTGCAGTCCGCACCAGAGATAGACCTTGGGCAGGGGCTTGCCACTCTTTGCCGCCTTCTCGATGAGGGCGTACACGTCGTTGTCCGAGCCTGCGATGGTGTCGGGATCGCCGAAAATATCGCTCCAGTGACCGCCGAAGCGTCGGGGAGCCGCCACGTCGATGGCACCCGAGAAGGAGGCCACGCCTGCAAACTCATCGGGAGCAGACAGCGCCATTTTCAGCGCACCGTAGCCGCCCATAGACAGACCGGCCACGAAATTGTCCTCTCTTTTGTCGCTCATACAGCGGAACATAGAGCGGCATACGGCGGGGACTTCCTTGGTGATGAAGGTCTGAAAACGGTCACCGTGTGCCATATCGGTGTACCAAGATTTGCCTGCGGCGGGCATGACAACGGCAAGGTTCTTGTCCGCGGCGTACCGCTCGATGGAGGTGCGTCTTTGCCAGATGGTGTGGTCGTCGGACAGACCGTGCAAGAGGTAGAGGGTCTTGCAGGTGCCGCCGCCCGAGGTGTTCATACCGATGAGTGTGTGGGACTGCTGGGGGATAATCACGTCCATAGACGCCGCCATACCTAAGACGTCCGAGTGAAAGTTTACGTGTACAAGTGCCATAGTGTACCTCCGATGGGTTTTGTTAGGTATAGTATAGCATAAATGGGATGATTTGTCCAGTAGAGAGGCGAAAAATCCTACGGACGAAAGAATAGCGTGATACGGTTAGAATTTGCACTCACCCAAGGCTCCCTCTCGGAGGGAGCCTTGACCGGTGCACACCGTTTCTGTATCGGTCTGTGTTGTATTGGAGCGACAGAAAAGGAACTGTAAAAAAGTCCTCCCATCAAAAGATAGGAGGACTTATACTACAGCCCAGAAAGATCAGTCGGCAGTATTATACCATGATTTTATCTCTTTGGAATCACTGGTGGAACGGACAAACACGCGATAGGTGCGCTCGTTTTTGCATCGGATCATACAATAATAGCCGCCTAGGGTATTGTATTTGTTTTGCGGCTTAACGGAAATGGCAGAAATATAATGCCTGTGAAACGCATACCGACCGGAAACGATCAACCAATCATCGGATAAGTAGATCAGTGAATGGGGAGCGACTTCTTTAGCATTGTTATCGTTGAAGACGGTATGAAGCGCATTTTCCTGTATCGACACCAGCCGTTTGCCGGAAAGAATTTTTAGCATGGAAATCCCTGTTATAATAATCGCAATTGCAATAGGGATCAGCGATATGTAAATATCGTATGCGAGAACGTCAGCGATCAGAGCGGAAATCAAGAGTAACAAGGATATTGGTAGCGCTATTCCCAAGCAGAGCAATGCGGTGCTTTTGAAGTATCGCAGAATATACGGTTTGGTCATATTGGAACTCCCTTCAGTAGATGAACTTATTATACCATAGCAAGCGAAATTTGTCAATGTTGTCATTTGACGCAAATCATATTGCAAAGCCGCCGACTTTTCCGCTCTTTTTTTCTCAAAACCACTTGAAACTCGGCGAAAAATGTGCTATACTATACTGTATTATTCTAAAAAGGACTGATAAAATGCTCAAACTCAAACAACGCATTGCAGAGACCCTCGCCGAGACGCTGGCTTCTATGACTCCCGAGCCGGTGCCTGCCGCCGACGAGCTGGCAACTCTCTTGGAATATCCCCCCAACAGCAATATGGGCGACCTCTCTCTCCCTTGCTTCCGCTTTGCAAAGGTGATGCGCAAAGCTCCCAAAATGATCGCCGAGCAGATCGCCGCTACCTTCACCTGCCAGGGCGTGGCATCGGTGTCCGCCATCAACGGCTATCTGAATTTCAAAATCGATCCCGCATATTACGCTACCTCCGTGCTCCCCGAGATCCTCGAGAAGGGCGCTGACTACGGCAAGCTGAATATCGGGGAAGGCAAGACCGTCGTTCTCGACTACTCCTCCCCCAACATCTGCAAGCCCTTCCACATCGGCCATCTGGGCACTACCGTCATCGGCCACTCCATCCGTCTCACCCACGAATTTATGGGCTACAACTGTATCGGCATCAACTACCTTGGCGACTGGGGCACCCAGTTTGGCAAGCTGATCACCGCCTATCGCAAGTGGGGCTCCAAGGAAGAGGTGGAGAAGGGCGGCATCGACTATCTGGTGGACATCTACGTTCGCTTCCATGCCGAAGCGGAGAACGATCCCACGCTGAACGATCTCGCTCGCTACGAATTCCACAAGATGGAGGAGGGCGACGAGGAAAACATCGCTCTGTGGAACTGGTTCAAGGAAATCTCGCTGGAAGAGTACGAAAAGACCTACCGCCAGCTGGGCATTACCTTTGACTCCTACCTCGGCGAATCCTTCTACACCGACAAAATGCCTGCGCAGGTGCAGAAGCTCCGTGAGATGAACCTTCTGAAGATCGACGACGGTGCATCTATCGTGGATCTGGAGGCCTACAAGCTGCCTCCTTGCCTGATTTTGAAGCGGGACGGCTCCACTCTGTACCCCACCCGTGACATTGCCGCAGCCGTCTACCGCAAGGAGACCTACGATTTCGACAAGTGCATCTACGTCACTGCCAATCAGCAGTCTCTCCACTTTGCTCAGTGGTTCAAGGTAGTGGAGCTGATGGGCTACGACTGGCACGATCAGCTGGTGCACGTTCCTTACGGCACCATCAGCGTGGAAGGCGTAAAACTCTCCACCCGTCACGGCAATATGCTGTTGCTCCGCGACGTCTTCGCCGCCGCTATCGACAAGGTGAGCGAGATTATGGCGACCAAGTCCCCCGATCTGCCTGACCGTGACAAGGTTGCGGAAGAGGTTGGCGTGGGCGCCGTGATCTTCTACTATCTGCTGGGCGGCATCGGCAAGGACTCCAGCTTCGTGATGAGCGATGCGCTCTCCTTCGAGGGCAACACCGGCCCTTATGCCCAGTACACCTACGCACGCACCTGCTCCATCCTCGACCGTGCCGGCGAGATTGGAGAGGGCGAGATCAAGCTCACCGCTCCCGAGGAGTGCGAGCTCTTAAAAACGCTCTCCCGCTTCTCCGAGTGCGTCCTCCGTGCCATGAAGGAGTACGAGCCCTCCAATATTACCCGTTATATCCTCGACGTAGCGGCGGCCTTCAACCGCTTCTACCACGAGTGCCCCATCCTCTCGGCTGAATCTGAGGAAGTGAAGAACACCCGTCTGCTCCTCACAAAGGCAACCAACACCGTCCTCGGCAACGCTCTTCCTCTGATCTGCCTCAAGACACCCAGAAAGATATGATTTATATGGGGCTCTGCCCCATACCCCGCCAAGAACCTTTTGAAAAAGGTTCTTGGAACTCCCAAACGTCTGAAACGCGCCACAAATACTTGTGGCGCGGAAGAATACTTAATGAACCGACTTGACTTCATTGGGTTGCAGAGGAAACGTTTCCGGCATAGCACAGCCAAGGAGTTAGGGGGAGGTTGCAGGAGGGGGAAAGAAACTTCGGCGTCTGAGTGATGGTCAGTAGTTGCGCTGTGCGCAACTACCAGAGTTCGCCAACGGCGAACTCTAGCCCCTTCCTCAGGAACGAACAATTTACACTAATTATAAACAAGAACGAAATACAAGGAGTAACCAATATGTCCGGACATAGCAAATGGAAAAATATTATGCACAAGAAGGAGAAGACCGACGCACAGAAGGCGAAGGTGTTCACCAAAATCGGTAAGGAGATCGCCATCGCCGTTCGTGAGGGCGGTTCTGACCCCAATTCCAACGGCAAGCTGGCAACGCTGATTGCCAAGGCAAAGTCTCTGAACGTGCCCAACGATAACATCAAGCGCGCCGTTGATAAGGCAAGCGCAGACGGCGTAGTGTACGAGGAGTACACCTACGAGGGCTACGGCCCCGCAGGCGTTGCCGTCATCGTTACCACCGCAACCGATAACAAGAACCGCACTGCCGGTAATGTTCGCCACTACTTCGACAAGTTTGGCGGCAATCTGGGAACCCAGGGCTGTGTATCCTTCATGTTCTCCGATCAGGGTCTGATCATCATCAACAACGAGGAAGGCGACTACGACGAGGACACCGTAATGGAAGCCGCTCTGGAAGCAGGCGCATCCGACTTCCAGGTAGACGAGACCGTGTTCGAGATCTATACCGAGCCGGAGGATCTGGAGGCTGTTCGTGCCGCTCTGGAAGGCAGCTATACCATCGAATCCGCCGAGGTGACCAAGATCCCCTCCTCCTACATCACCCTGGACGATCCCGCTGACGTAGAGAAGATGGAAAAACTGGTAGACGCTCTCGAAGACGACGACGACATCCAGAACGTATATCACAACTGGGACGAGTAAGAACGGTCTTT
>JAFTKV010000141.1 GCA_017453085.1 Clostridia bacterium | reverse complement strand
GCGGTGTTTTGTCAAGGATTTACACGTTATCTGCGTGATAGATGTAAATGGGCAGGGGCAGCCAAGAGCGCACTACGGGGGAGAAGTGCTTCCGCTCGGGAGCGTTGTCGATGAAGAATGCCCGCATTGCACCCAAATGGGAGAAGGTAGCCTCAGGCGCCTCGTTGGTGGCCTCCACGGTGGGAACACCGCCCGATACTTTGATCTTCAGCCGTTCGGTCTTGGCGTAGCCCTCGATTTCCACTACCGTCTCGCCGTCCAGAAGGGGCTCGTAAGTTGCTTTCAGTCTAAGCAGCAGGGAGAGGACTCGCTCGTAATCCAAAATGTTGAAGCCCAGCTCCGGCTCGGTGCTGGATGTTTCGGCATAGGGGAAGATGGCGTCGGCGATGTCGCCGTCGTGATAGGGGATCTGATAGCACAGATGCCAGTATATGCGGGAAAGAAGCACCAGCATATCGGGGATATACTTGGGATCGGCGATGCACTCCCATACGTTGCCGTCCTTCACGATCACCCAGCCCACCAGCTTGCCGGCCTCAAAAAAGCCGATGGGCTCGGACTGCCAAGAGATGAGAATATCGTAAAGCATCTCTCGGGGACGGGTGCAATGGAAGGGGCGTGCGTGCCAGATGGCAGACAGCTCGTCCAGCGCAGGATCGTCTCGTTCCAATCGACGCATCGCAAGAGCGGGCTCGTAGTCCTCGGGGATCACGTAGGACAGATTTTTGCGGGAAACCGAATAGCCCATAGATGCGCCGCATTTCACGTATCCGAAGTGATTGTAGCGGTGTCGTCTGCCCGACAGCACCGAGAATGCCACGCCCTCTTTGACCATTTCGTCCAGCGCGGCGTACATACACTCCTTCATATAGCCCTTGGAGCGGTCACGGGGGTGTACCGCCACGTTGCCGATGCCCCGAACCGGGAGCTTTTCTCCCAAGATCGAAAATTCGATGGGGAAGGAACCCACGCAGGCCGCCAGACGGTTGCCTTCTTTTACGAAGAAGGTATCCTCTGCGGTGTTGGTGCCCTCCTTGAAGAGCTTGGGCAGGAGTTTTTCGAAGGAGCGGTCCGCTCCGTTGAAGCCGAAGACGTAATTGGCGAAATCAATGTAATCTTCGCGGTTGATAATTCCTTTAAATGCCATATGTATATCCTCCATAGCCGAAGAGCGTGCCACGACGCTCTTCGGAAATCGTTTTGGGTTAGTCGGGGGAGTGCTGCTTTTTTCTGTGTTTGCAGCAGCAAACGCAAACGGTGGGGATGGCGGCGAGAATCAGCACCGCACCAATCACGCAGAGGGGAACGGTCAGATTGCCTTCCGACGTCATCGCACCTGCCAGGGGGGTGCGATCTCTTGCGCTTTTCTGAATGGCGGTTTGCATCCGATAGCTGATCGACAGCGCAGGCGTTTGCTCCCAGCAAAATTTGCATAGCTTGTCCATAGCGGGGTCATCCTTTCGGTAACTTGCCCCTTGCAGTCGAGCCGCAACAGGGGCTCGATGGTTATAGTATATCAAATCCCTTGGGTTTATGCAAGAGACTTGACAAAAAATCTGCCCTTTGTTATAATGAAAGAAATCATTTCCACGAAAACGGAGAATACTGCTATGAAATTGTCCATCTTTTACGATCACGTTGTCGATGCCGCAAGGCAAAGCGGAAAGAGCATCGTCACTATCCTGCGGGAAGCGGCCGATGCGGGAATCTGTGCCGTGGAGATCAATCACGAGAACATTGTCCGCCAGAGTGATATGCTAAATAATATCCGCGAGGCCGGGATGTCTATCAGCGGTGCTTTTCTGTTTTACGATTTCGGCGGCGCGGAATACGGCGACGAGACTCGTATGAGAGCCCACGTGGACACTGCCAAGGAGCTGGGAATGCAGTGCATCCTTGCGGTGCCCGGCTTTTTGGACGATTCGGCTGCCCGTGAGCTGAACACACTGCTGGACGACTATCGGGACGATTTCCGGAATCCTGCGGCAATGGAGCGGCTGGATGCTTGGATGCAGTCCTCTGATCAGATTATGAAAATCACCGAGATGCTCCGCAGAATGGTTGCCTATGCAAAGACGCAGGGGATCACCGTTATGCTGGAGGATTTTGACGGCTACCGTGCGCCCTTTGCCCGTGCGTTGCCTCTCTTATGGTTTATGCAAAATGTCGACGGTCTGCGCTTTGCCCTGGATACCGGCAACTTTGCCTACAGCGACGAGGACGTGGAGGCGGGATTCGATCTGCTTTCCGATTATATCGTCCACGTTCACTGCAAAGACCGAGGCGTGGAAGCGGGCTGCGAAGGCTTCCGTTACAAAAAGGGAATGGCACCCGTAGCGGCAGGCGATGGTTATCTGCCCCTTTGCAAGCTGGCACGGACTCTGCTGGATCGGGGCTACGACGGCTATTTTGCCATCGAGCACTACGGTCACGGCAATCAGGAGGCGGCGATTCTGCGCTCTGCGGAAAATCTGCTGAAAGCATAAACTAAGATCAAAACTACAGAAAGGAGCCGATTCTATGGTCACTTTGCAAAGTGAGATTACCGTTCTCCACGGCGTGGGAAGCGTTCGCGCCAAAAATCTGGCGATGCTGGATATTTATACCGTGGAGGATCTGCTCCTTCACTTTCCCCGCGCCTATCAGAACCGCGGCGATATCAAAACCATCGTGGAAGCGGCGCAAAGCGGTGAAAAATGCGCGATGATCCTT
>JAFTKV010000140.1 GCA_017453085.1 Clostridia bacterium | reverse complement strand
TGCGGTGGGCTATACGGACTATTCGGTGTTTTATAAGAACTTTTTGAAATATCACAAAGTATCTCCCGGCGAATATAAAAAACGGAAACAGTCATAGATCGATTTTTGCAATCCACAAACCTTTCGTAGCAATTTACAAAGCCTCGCAAAAGTGATACTATATGCTTATAGAGTATTCGTCTATGCGTATGGAAAGGAGAAAACAAATGAAAAGAAAACTAACGGCGATTTTGCTTTCGTTTACGAATCTGTTATCGGTGGCTTGGGTCGCCCTGGGCGCACCGGGTGTATCGGCCGCAGGGATTGATGAAGACAGGATCATCGGAACCGAAGAGATCGCCCAAGGTGACGTGGTGATCGGCAGCTCTTTGGAGGAAGCGGCAGGCAGCCTTCCGAAGAAGGTCAACGTCATGCTCTCGAAAACGGCAGTGCAGAACGCTCAGGTGCTTCACAAGGCCAAATTCGAAGCATCGGATTGGACCCTTTACGGCGGAGAGGTAGTTGACCTGGACGGCGAAAAGCTTTCGGTAAAGGCGACATCCGAAAAGATCAAAGCGCTGACGGGCGGTGAATACGATGATTTCGTCATCGAAACGGTGCTTCGCGGCACGTCCGCTAATATTGACAACAACTTCGGCGTAATGTTCAGAGCCGGCAACGTCACGGACGCCAATGCGGATTCCTATAAGGGCTACTACGTTGGCATCGGAAAGAACGGCGGACAGTCGGCACTGGTGATCGGATATGGCAACAATAGCTGGAACTTTATCGATCAAGTGAATTTTGACTATCAACCGAATACCGATTATGCGCTGAAAATTATGATGGTGGGAAAGACTCTGGCAGTATGGCTGGACGGAGAGCTGATGTACAAAAACGAGCTCTCGCTCTTTTCCTCTGGCAGAGTGGGCATCCGAACCTACCGACAGCTGTTTGATTGCTCTGCGTTCACCGTCAGAACTCCCGGAGCAGAGGATCTTGCCGAAGCGGGTATCACGCTGTACGATACCGTAAGTGCGGAGCTGAATCCCTGGACCTCCAACGAATACAATCCGAACAAGGAAGGAAGCTACACCTTTACCACGACCATCAAAGGTACGAATTACAAGGTAAAGAGCAAGGTGAATGTTATGAATTATTTTGAAATAGCCGAATACTGCGAAAACGTTTCCTATAAGGACGTTAAAATTACAGACGGCTTTTTCAGAAACTATATCAAGCAGATGATCTGCAAGGTCGTTCCCACGGCGATTGCCAACGTTGAAAAGGGAACGGGCGGTATGCCGAATATCATCAACGCCGCCAAGCTGCACAGAGGAGAGAGCCACGGCGCCTTCCAGGGTGCGTTCTACGTGGATTCCGACGTACATAAGGTGCTGGAGTCCATGTGCTATGCGCTTGCCATCGATCCGATGGGCGATGAAGAGATCATCAAAGCGCAGGCATCCATTTCGGCAAAGCTGGAAGAATGGATCCCTTATTATGTGGACGCACAGGAGGAATCGGGCTACTTTGACACCTACTACACGCTGAACACGGGGGAGGCGAAGTTCTCCGACGTGAATAAGCACGAGCTTTACTGTATGGGTCACTTTATGGAAGCGGCGATTGCCCATTATGAGTGCAGCGGCGGAACCGATACCAGACTTCTGGACGTGGCAGTGAAGTGCGCCGATTATCTGGCCGGCGTGTTCGGAAACGGCGAAGGTCAGAGAAAGCAGATCGCAGGCCATCAGGAAATCGAGCTTGCGCTTCTGAAGCTTGCAAGATGTATGACAGAGCTGGATGCGTCCTACGCAGTCAAGGCGCACAAATATGCAAACCTTGCCACCTTCTTCCTGGAGGTGCGCGGCGATTTCAATGACCGCACCGTTCCGTCCGGTTACAATGAGTATTGGCAGGATCACGCCAAGGTGGAAGAGCAGATGTCTGCAGTCGGTCACGCGGTCAGAGCACAGTATATGTACACCGCTATGGCAGAGCTGGCTTCGATCGACACGGAATACAAAGATAAATATGACGAGGCACTGACCGCACTCTGGAAAGACGTCACCTACACCAAGCAGTACGTCACGGGCGGTGTGGGACAGACGGCGGCAAACGAGGGCTTCCTTGCATCCTATGAGCTGCCCAACGCAACCTCCTACTGCGAGACCTGCGCAGGCATTTCCAATATGATGTGGAACCGAAGCATGAGCAAGATCTATACCTCGTCCTCCTATGCCGATATGGTGGAAACCGACCTGTATAACGCAGTGCTGGGATGCGTCAATCTGGACGGCGACAGATTCTACTACGTAAATGCCCTCAGAAGCTATGGGGGAGAGCTGAGAAACGAGTGGTACGGCACTGCGTGCTGTCCTCCCAACCTCACCAGAACCATCCTCTCGCTGGGCGGCTATATTTATAACAAAACAGTCGATTCCATCTATATCAATCAGTATATCACCAACACCGCAAGCATCAACGTCGGCGGCAAGGACGTCCATATTCAGATGAACTCCGCTATGCCGTGGGATGGAAACGTCTCCATCAAGCTCTCGACGAGCGAGGACTCTGAGGTGAACTTGTATTTGCGTATGCCGTATTGGTCTGACAGCGCAAAGGTGAAGATCAGCGGTGTGGAGGTGTCCGTAAAGGCAGATGCCAACGGCTATATTCTGATTCGCGGCAAAGACGGGGAGCAGATAGACGTTGCGTTTTCGATGCCGATCTTGTTGGAAGAAACCGATGAAAAGGTGAAGGAAAACATTGGTTACGTTTCGTTAAGACGCGGCCCCATCGTTTACTGCGCAGAAGCGGCAGACAACAGCTTTAACGTAAATTTTGCCCGAATTGATAAAGATTCCGAAACCAAGCTTGTCTGGACCGATTCGCTGGACGGCAAAGCCGATCCTTACGCTTTGCGTAGTATGTATCTGATCAAGCTGAACGGCTATACCGACGGTATGTCTGAGGCCAAGCCGGTTGAATGGACCTTTATTCCTTTCTTTGCAAGACTCAACAGAGAAAAGGGCGCAATGACCGTTTACGTTTCCACCGAGCATATTGACCGACCGCTTGCGCAGTACGCTATCCCCAGTGCATCCTACACCTTCGGCTTGGATTCGCCCTATCACCTGAATGACGGTTCCGACAGCGTGAATAAGCGCTGGACCAGCTGGAAAGACGGGGAAGTTCTGAGAGATCCTTGGGTGCAGTACGATTTCCCCGAAGAAGTACCGCTGAAGGGATGCAAGATCTGGTGGTACGACGACAATGGCGGAGTCAGACTGGCAAACAGCTTTGAAATCTACTACAAGAATGATTCGGTAACCACGTTTACCAAGGTATCTCACACCGATAAGTATACTTGCGATCATTCGGATGGATTCATTACCTATGAGTTCGATGATATAAAAGTCACCTCGCTGAAAATCGTGATCAAGAATAGCAAGGCTGCTCCCGGTATTGTGGAGTGGGAGGTCATCAAATCCGATGATCTGGATATGAACGAGGGAGATCAGGAAGAAGGAAAGGATGAAAATCCTTCTGTCGTAACCACACCCTCCGATCCCGCCGTTTCCACTCCTGCAGATCAGCCTCAAAATACCCCTGTGGTCGATGATGCAGATGGGGAAAAGGAAGAGAAGAGCTCTCTGGGCATCATTTTGGGTGCTGTGGCAGCAGTAGCAGCTGCGGGAGTGGTTGCTGCGATTCTCATTGCCAAGAAAAAAAGGCCAAAAGTGAATAATTGCCCCCAAGAGCGATGATGATGTACACCCTGTCAAGATAGACAGACTTCCAAGCATCCTTATTGACTGATTCCATAATTTTATCTCCCCTTGCTCAGGCATGGGGAGATTTTTGTCTGATCCGATAAAATATCTGTATAAATCAAAAATGCTGTCTCAAAAGTGATTCTGAGACAGCATTTTGGGATTCATCCATCAGCGTGAAGCGACGGTTATTCCTGCTTTGTGTAGGTGAAGTGATCGAAATCGGCGTGGAGATTGCGACCCGACAGATCCTGGCAAGCCATACCGATGAAGGTGCCGGTGTGGCCTTCGTGGCCGATGTCAAAGTACGCTTCGTCGGACAGATTCGTGCCGTCCAGAACGCCGCCGATGGGGGTGAAACGCTCGCCGTCCAAGGAGTAGGAGAAGGCAAGGGTCAGCCCGTGGATCTCCACTCGCAGCCAAATGGTGGTGGCATCGCCTACGCTCACGCCGCCGCGGATCGGCTCGTAGAAGCGCAGATTGTCCCGCACCTGGATGCGCAGCTCGTTTCCGCCGTTGTCAGCGGCAGACAGATAGAGGTAGAAGAAGTTGAAGGTATCGTAGAACACCGTAAGCCCCGCCATCTGCTGGAAATCGGTGGGAGCAAACTCCATTTTCACCGTTGCGGTGGCGTCAAAGGCGTCCAGCCGTCTTGCCACCAGCGATTGACGGTTCAGCGAGGTGATGGCCTCCCGGCCGTAGAGGCGGAGATAGCCGGGACGCTCGGTGAGCGAGCCCATCTCGGAGAGGGGCAGGCGCAGCGTCTTGAAGTGAGGAGGCAGAACCGAGCAGTCAAAGGTCTCCACGTCGGGGATGGGGGGATAAATCACCTCGGGCAAGTACGATTCGTAAGTGTCGGGAGGCAGAACGCCGCCGTCTTTCAGCCTTAGCCAGCCGTCCTCGTTCCACACTACCTCGGCGATGCAGGTTTCCCGTCCCAGAATGCACCGCCGGTTGTCGGTGATGGGACGTCCGCAGAGATAGGAAACGTAATGCCGTCCGTCGGGGGTATCGATGAGCGAGCCATGACCGGTGCGCTGCTGGATAGGCTCGGGACAGTCACGGGTAGCGATCACCGGCTGGCTGTCCGACTCGTAGGGGCCGTACAGCGACCTCGAGCGTGCCATCTGCACGCCGTGGTGATACATCGTGCCGCCCTCGGCTACCATCAGATAGTAGCAGCCGTCTTTTTTGTAGAGATGGGGTGCCTCGGTCGCACCAAATCCGGTGCCCTTGTAAATGGACTTGGGGGTGCCGATCAGTCGCTTCTCTTCGGGAGAATACTCCTGCATCACGATACTCTCAAAGGCGTGATTTTCGGAGCGGTGATCCCAGCGCATATTTACCAGATACTTGCGACCGTCGTCATCGTGGAAGAGGGATGGATCGAAGCCGCTGGAATTGAGATAAATCGGCTCCGACCACTCTCCGCGGATGTCGGTGGTGGTGACCAGATAATTGGGGGTATCCTTAAAAATGCCGTGGTAATTGCGCACCGAGGTGTAGATCAGGTAGAACACGCCGTCTGAGTAGGAGAGGCAGGGGGCCCACACGCCTCCCGAATTGGGTGCGCCTCGCAGATCCAGCTGGGAGGTGCGGCTAAGGGGAGAGGGGAGCGGTTCCCAGTGCACCAGATCCTTGGAATGATAGAGTTGAACGCCGCCGAACCACTGGAAGGTGGAGGTGGCAAGATAATAATCATCCTCTACCCGGATC
>JAFTKV010000139.1 GCA_017453085.1 Clostridia bacterium | reverse complement strand
GGATCATAACCCGCATCGTAGCTTCCGTCGGCATGACGACCCTGCGGAAATCCGACAAAGCCCTCGCTTTCAAGGTCAAAGTTCCATACATTACGCCAGTTCAGCGCACGTTTTTCGAATTTTTCGCAGTCTTCCGCCGTGCCGAGCTCTTTTGCGACATTCAGTATCGCGCGGTCGTTGAATGCAAATCCGAGCGTACCCGAGCCCGATCTGAAGCGTCCCGTGGGCAAGAACAACGCCAAGCAGATCGTTTCCATCGTGAAATATCTGTCCGATCTTGCCGTAGAGGAAAACGTCTGTGCCAAGTCTCTTTGGCTGGATCCCATCCCCGCAAGCATTTATCTGGACCGTCTGGAAGAGAAGTACGGCTGGAAGGAGGGCGGCTTCGTATTGAATCCGCTGGTGGGCGAGTACGACGATCCCTTCAATCAGAAGCAGGGTGCGTTCTCCGTCCCGTTCTCGGAGGAGGGCAACTGCCTGATCTACGGTGCAACCGGAAGCGGCAAGACCACCTTCTTGACCACCCTTTGCTATTCGCTGCTGAAGCATCACAGCGCCGAGGAGCTGAACCTGTATCTGATGGATTACGGCTCCGAAACCCTGCGGGTCTTCGAAAAGGCACCCCAGGTAGGCGGCGTGCTCCTCTCCGCAGACGAGGAAAAGACGGTCAACTTCTTCAAGATGCTCCGTCAGGAGACCGAGCGGAGAAAGAAGCTCTTCTCCGACTACGGCGGAGATTATGCAGGCTATATCCGTAGCAGCGGCAAGACGCTGCCGAATATCGTGGTTTTCGTCAACAATTACTCCGGATTTGCGGAGCAGTATGAGGATCTGATCGAGGAATTCACGCTGCTGTCCCGAGACGGTGTGAAATACGGCATCTACTTCGTGGTCAGTGCAGGCAGCACCAATGCGGTACGCTATCAGGTACAGCAGAACTTCAAGCAGCTGCTGACGCTCCAGCTCAACGACGCTACCGATTACGCTACCATCGTGGGCAGAACCGACGGTCTGATCCCCTCCCGCTGCAAGGGCAGAGGTCTGGTGGTGCTGGACAACGTGTTCGAATTCCAGACTGCATATTGCACCGACGGCGATCAGCAGGACTTCCTGCGGGTCTTCTGCAAGCAGCAGGCGGACGAGGCAGAGTCCTTTGCCAAGACGATCCCCGTTCTTCCCGAGGTCGTGGACTTTGACTTCGTACAGAAGCGGATCGGCACTCTGCGCAGCGTCCCCGTGGGCGTAACCAAGAGCAATCTGGGAATTGCAGAGCTCAATCTGCAAAGCAGGGTGATCCTTCCCGTGGTGACCCAGGACGTTGCCGACGCGGCTCCCTTCGTGGGCGGTCTGCTGCAGGTACTGTCTACCGTGGGAACCACCGTATTGGCAGACGTGGACAAGGCAGTGACCTGTCCCGCAGGCGTTCGCTCCGTGCAGGGCGGCTACGACGCATTGGTGGATGAGCTCTTCAACGAAATGGTGCTGCGCAACAACACCTATAAGGATGCAGGCATGGATCTGTCCGTTCTGGATGCCTTCGAGGAAAGAGTCTACGTGATCGTGGGCATCAAGCACTTCTTCGATCAGCTGAGCGAGCAGTCCAAGGAGGATATGGCACTTCTGCTGGAAAAGGCCGAGGCCGCCTACAAGCTGCATTTCGTGTTCTGTGACACCGCCGATCAGTTGAGCAGCTTCAGCTATCAGGATTGGTACAAGCGACAGCTGAGCGGTGCGGAGGGCATCTATACAGGCGACGGCATCGCCGATCAGTTCCTGCTGAAGGTCAACAAGATCACGGGCGATCTCTACACCGAGGTCGGCAACGAATACGGCTACATCGTATCGAAGGGCAGACCCAAGCTGATCAAGCTGCTTCGCTACGTGTCCGAGAAGGAGGGAGAATAATGGATAAGATTCTGGTCAACGTGTTCGTACCGGTGTTGAACGCCGATTACGACATCTTCCTTCCCCCTACCTCCCGTCTCAGCACGGTACTGGAGCTGGTCAAAAAGGCGGTGACCGAGCTGTCCGACGGCATCTTCATCGCCAATCGGGATACGTCCCTGTGCTATCGCGCAGACGGCGGTATTCTGAACATCAATCTCACGGTCAGCGAAGCGGGCCTTTCCAACGGCACCCGTCTGATGCTGATCTGAGGATCCAAACACAATTCTATCGTATTAACTTATCAGTATAGACTGATGTTGATAAAAATTATTTTAGGAGGTCATGAACAATGGCAAGAACAATTCAGGTTACCCCTGAGCAGCTGGAGACCACCGCAGGTAAGATCGAGGGTCTGGCTGCCGATTACAAACACAGTACGAGCAGCTTTACGCCGAAACCAGCGCAATGGGCTCTACATGGAGCGGAAAGGACAACGTAGCGTTCATTGATCGGATCGCAGGCTTCAAGGACGATTTCGTTAAAATGCACGCATTGATGCTGGATTACGCATCTTTCCTGAGAAAGAGCGCAAAGGCATACCGTGACACCCAGGATACCGTAGTGCGCGAAGCACAGAAACTCGTAAACTAAGGAGGATCAAGCAATGGCAGATTCTATTCAGATTTCCACACAAGTCCTGATGGACACCGCAGAAAAGGTACGTACCATCAACAATAACCTGGACACCAAGCTGGCAGAGATCAACAAGAGCATGAACGCTCTGGAAGCAACCTGGAAGAGCGACGCTGCAAGCGATATCCGTGCAGCAATGAATGCAATGAAGCCTCGTTTTGAGGAATACAAGAACGTAGTAGAGTCTTATGCGAAGTTCCTCGTAAAGACCGCAGAAAGCTACGAAGCAACCGAGAGTTCGATTCAGACCCGCGCAAACGCATTCAAATAATGCATCCTGTTCTATTGGGTGCGGAACGCCGCACCCAATAGAACGATTGAGTAATATTTTAACAATTGAGTGAGGTTTTGGTATGAAACATACGAGAAAAATCGTAGCACTTCTGATGGCGGTCGTAGCGATTCTCAGCTCGCTGCTCATCTGGTTCAGCTGCAGCTTGATGCAGGAAGATAAGTTTACAAAAGGTGAATGGCTGGCATCGCTTTGCGACTACTTTGGTATGTACGGATACAACCAAGAGGAGCCATATGCCAATACCGTTGATAAAGAAAGCGAATATTTCCCCTATGTGCAGATGGCATTTGAATGGGGGATGATCAATGATAAAGAAATCGATCCCGACGACGAGATGACCAAGGGATTTCTGGCAACCACGCTGGTCAAATGCGTAGGTCTGGCAGATACCGAGGGAATGACCGATGAAGAGGTTGCAGCCTTTGCGGCAGCAAACGATTACATCTCCTACAGCTACGAGGACGAGGGCGATTTTGACGACGAAGTAACTCCCGCCGAGGCAGACAAGAGCCTTGCGCTGGCATACAATATCTGGACCGACCGTACGCTGGAGACGGCAGAGAGCTACGAGGTAGCAGAAAACGTAGTCGACCTGTCCGACGGCGAGCTGACCGAGGCGGTAGCGCAGGGTCAGGTTGTGATCGATCCGGTAAACTCTACCGTAGAAATGCCTGCAGAGGCGGCTACCGGACTTGCCGAGGGCTCGGTATTCATCCTGCCCGCAACCGACGAAAACGATACTGCGGCTGCTTATAAGGTCAGTGCGATCGTAGTGGAGGACGGCAAGGCGTATATCCAGACCGTAGAGCCCGAAATGGAAGAGGTTCTGTCCAATCTGGAGCTGTCCGGCGATATTGAATCCGCCGATCTGGACCAGATCGAGTTCGTGGACGGCATGGGCAACGTGATCCCCGTGGACGACACCGCACAGACCGCAAGCAACGCCTCCGGTAATATCGGTTTCCTGGGCGGTCTGAACACCGGTGCACAGACTGCAGCTACCGGTGCGGAGCGTTCCTTTACCTTTGCGGTAGAAGGTCTGTCTATTAGCGGTAAAATCAAGGGTAAGAGCGTCTCGATCACCGTAAAAGGTGAGATGGATGTCGGTAAAAAAAATTCCGGTGCTAAAGCATCCGTTTCCAGAAGCTACGAAATCAAGGACATCGGCTTAGAGTATGACTGGGACGTAAAATGGAAATGGTTCAAGCCGACCATTAAGTCCGCATATGCTAAGGTTAAATACACCACGGTTGAAACCACTACGGGAGAGTTCTCTTGGGACAAAACCGGTTCCTTCTTTGCGGATCAGCGCGGCAACTATGCCACCAATGAAAACGGGTTCAAATACTGGAAGGAATGGTATAACAAGAGTCTGAAGCTGAAGGCAGACGAAACCGGCAAAAAGACTATCACCATCTGTTCTTTCCCGCTGGCTTCCGGTGCTATTGCTCGGATCGATCTGGACATCAAGCTGAAGATCAGCGTCAGCGGTTCGGTTGAACTGGTGGTAGAAACCAATCATTCCAACGGCGTAGAATACAAAAACGGCGGTCTGCGATATATTCAGTCCAAGGGCAAAAACGTTGATCTGAAGCTGAAGGGCAAGCTGGAACTAACCGGCTATATTGGCTTTACTCTGAAGGCACTGAAAATGAATCTGATCGGTGCAGGCGTAGAGGCAGGCGTAGGCTTTGAAGCAGAGGTTACGGCACATATGCTGGACGCACACAACAAGCTGGTTGCCGAGGTCTCGGGCGGCGGTAATGCGGAGGTTGTAAACGACGTTCTGAAAAATGAACAAGGACTGTCGTTGGATATAGACAATCAATCTACCGGAGATTTGCATTTTGACTTATGCTTGAATGTAAAGGCGTATTGGATTCTGAAGATCGGTCTGGATTCGGATTGTAAAGTTTACAGCATTCTGAAGGGACTGGGTGTAAAGATTAATCTGGAATACGTGATTCACGGCTCCAGTAATGAAAAATCCGTTATCTGGCAGAAGCATATGGAAGAATGGCAGTGGGTACCTACTTGCACCCGAGATTATGAGGATTGGGAAGCTGCAAACGTGACTGAAGAGACCGAGAAGGATGAGGCACTGACCGATGAATCCGGAAATGATATCGGATCGGATAGCGGACCGTCCTTCGAGTCCTCCAACGACGAATTTCTGGATATCGACACCTACTTCGTCAACATCCTGATCGGCAACAGCGAGAAGATCAGTATTTCTCAGCTGCCGAAGGGATATAAGGCGAGCGACGTGAAGTTCTCCTCCAATAATACCGCAGTTGCAACGGTTGATGCAAACGGTAAGGTCACCGGTGTGGGCGACGGTATCGCCGAGATCGAGGTGACTATCCCCGGTACGGAGTTCAAGGTTACCTGTACGGTTGTCGTCAGCGAAGTGGGCGGCGGCTCCTTTACCGGTATCAAGTCGGTCGACGCCTGATCACCGACCTTCATCAAATACCCTCCTGTCCGCCGGTCGGGCAGGAGGGCAGCAAAACAGTTAGAGGTAAAACCGATGAAAAAACTGAAACGGATCAACAACGACGGTCTGGAGCAGATCGTGATCAAGGCGCGCAGTGGCCAACAGCTGAATCAGCGGGAGGCGCAGATGATCAACGACGGCAGTGCCGACGGCTTCCTGCTGTTCGACGTAGTGCCGAAGGGATCGACCTTTCGGCTGGTGTACTCGTTGTACGATCTGGTCCCGCTGACCGAGTTTTTGCAAACGACGGTGCTGTCCTCGCGGATGTTCGGCATGCTGCTCCGCACCGTTCTGGATGCCGTAAAACGGCTGGATACCTATCGATTCAGCAAGGATCTGTTGCAGTTTGATCTGAGCTGTGTGATGATGGCACCGGGAAGTGGGCAGATCTATCTGCTGTACATTCCCATCCAGCCCTACGCTGCGGAGGGAACGCTGAAGGAAATGCTGCTGGATATTCTCCGTTACGCTTCCTTCGACCCTCGGGAGGATCTGTCCTACGTGCAGAATTTTATCCGCATCATCAACGATGGTGTGGTATTTTCCGCGTTTACGCTGGACGCTTACGTGGACGCCCTGACCGGTGTGACCCCCGTCGCACAGCCAGCGCAGGCAGCGGCAGCAGCAGCCCCCGTTTATGCGGCAGAGCCTGTGGCGCACAGATACGATCCTGCCGTGCAGCCAAGACCGGATGAGCCGGTGCTGGATCTGACCGGCGGCGCAGCAGAAGCAAGACCTGCGGAAGCAGAGGCGCCGTCCGCTCCCCCGGCAGAGGCGTCGTCCCCCGCGCCTGTGGCGGAGCCGATTCCCGCATCTTTGACTGTGTCGGAAGCATTTGAAGAGGATGCCGCCACCGTGTGCGGTGCGACTCCCGGTGCGCCGCAAAGCGCATGGCTGGAACGCAGAGGCGACCCCAGACGGTACGAGATCCTGCGCTCCCCTTATCGGATCGGTAAAATGCGGGAGGGCAACGAGCAGCAGATCCCCCATAACACGGTCAGCCGCAAGCACGCCGAGATCCTTTTGGAAAAGGATCGCTATTATCTGGTGGATCTGAATTCCACCAACGGAACCTATCTGGACGGCAGACGGATCGAGTTTGGCGTCAAAGAGGAGCTGCAGAGCGGTGTGACCGTCCGCTTTGCCAATGAAGAATTTGTATTTTATACCGAATAACGGAGGTTTACTATGGATACCGAATTTCTGATTTTGTATTTGGCGCTGGGCATCGTTGCGGTGCTGATGATCGCCGTACTGATCATGCTGTTTTCTATCCTGTCCAAGGTGGAAAAGCTCGCGCAGGGTGGCGGCCGCTCCTTTGAGGCCAGCCCCTACAACCGTGTCAACATCGGCGGTAACGCAGGCGGAACCGTTTTCTGCACCCAGTGTGCAACGCAGTACGATGCGTCTCAGAAAAACTGCCCCAGATGCGGCAAATCCAGATAAATTGGCACTCTACTGATTCAATTTGACCAAATTACCGGAGGTACTACAGATGGCTCTTTCCAGTGCCCAGCTCATTATGCTGGATACGCTGATCTATTCCGATTACGTGCGGGAAGGCGCTACGGTCGGTTCAATCGCAGATCGGATGCGCGCAGATATTCAGGCAAACCGTCCGATCAGCGGCGCTTCCATGTCCAATCAGGAGTGGACTGATCTGCTGAATGCAATAGACAATAATCCTTCCGTGCGGGACTATACCGTTCGGAATCTGGAGACCCAATCCTCCGGGATGAGAGCCGCGTGCTTTGTAAAGAACGATGACGTGAACGTGGTGTTCCGCGGCACCGTCACCGCAGAGGAATGGGGCGATAACGGCGAAGGCGGTTATTTGCCCGATTCGGATATTCAGCAGGCAGCAGCCGAATACGTGAAGAATCTTCCTGCGGAATACGGCAACAATATGACCGTGTCGGGACATTCCAAGGGCGGAAACCTGGCGCAGTACGTCACGATTGCATTGGCGAAAACCGAGAACGATCGGATCGCAAACTGCGTTTCGATTGACGGACAGGGCTTTTCCGACGAGTTTATGGATAAGTACGCAGATTCCATTGCGGAAAAGGGCGCAAGCATCACCTCGATCTCGGCAGAGAAGGACGTGGTAAACGCTCTGCTGTATCCCGTGGCAGGCAATCGGATCTACCTTAAGACGGCGGAGCAGTCCGAGCTGTTTGATTATCACAAGCCTGCCATCCTGCTGGACAAAAACGGCAATCTCAGAGAGCAGACGGAGCAGAATGAGATTGTAAAGCTGATCAACGAATATACCTCTTCGTTGGTTACCTATATGCCGGAGCCGACCAGGTCGCTGATGCTGGACAACGCCATGCTGTTTACGGTAGCGGCTCTGAACGGTAAGATCGATGAAGAGGAAATTGCCCGTATTGTCGGAGTAGGCGTTGGAGCACTCCAGTACATGGACAATTTCATCTTCCACGAAATCGGTGAGCGATACGGCGTTGCGGCGGAATGGTTAGCCACCGTTGCGGCTATGATGACCATGCCGCTAATTGCATACAGATATATGGATGATCTGCTGTATGCTACCGGAAATGCACTCAAAGAGGCTTTTGCGAACCTGCAAAATCTTGCCGATGGGTTATATCGCAAGCTGGTCGCCTTTGGCGATCGGGTCAAGGCTTTGGCCGATCATTTCGCCAAGAGCTTTGCAAAATTTGCCTACGGCGTTACCCATTGGGTGAATAAGCAGTGCAATCCCGGCTATCGGTATGCAGATGCCAATCCCTATATTGACGTGGATACTGCCAAGCTGCGGCTGTACGCACAGCGGCTGGCAGCGGTAAACAAGCGGATCGCTGCGCTGGACAGACGGCTCGATGGGCTGTACAAAAAGATCGGGGCGTCGAATCTGGGCGCACTGATATCTGCGGATCTGCTGATCGACAGCAGCCTGCGGCTCAAATGCTGTGAAAGATACTTAAATGAAACGGCGTCTGACTTTGACAAGGTCGAGCAGGACGTTGCAAGACTCTTCTGAGGAGGATCGAAATGGACGAAAATACCAGATATGAGCTGGATGAGATCAAGCAGGAGCTCAAGAAGATCATCGACGAGCTGAATCAGATTTCTGCGGGCGT
>JAFTKV010000138.1 GCA_017453085.1 Clostridia bacterium | reverse complement strand
GTGCCGCCTACCTTTTCCACCTCTCTGCCCCGCACCCGAAGCAGCTCGGTAGTACCGCCCGAGACGTGGAAGGCAAGAAAGTCCTTACCGTACAGATCCACTCTGCCTGCACCGTAGAGAGCCGCCATCAGATGTCCCCATTGGTGAGAAACCTCGTACAGCGGAACACCGCTGAGCGATGCAATACCGGTTGCCGCTGCTTTGCCTGCGAGAAAGCAAGGCATATACGATCCCTCCACGTCACGGGGACGGGTGGAAACGCCTACGGCAGTAAGCTCCTGCGCACCGATCTCGGTCAGCACCTCAGGAAGGCTTTTCACGTGGGAGAATACCGCATCCGACTGACGAATGCCGTGTTCGCCCTCCTTCACCTGCACGGGACGCTTGACGTTGAGAATAACCTCCCCGTCCTTCACCAGTGCCGCGGAGGTGGTATAGTTAGAGGTGTCGATCCCCAGGAAATACTCAGCCATTGCTTGCCTTGAGTCCTTGCATTTCTGCGATCTTGTTCAGCACGCCGTTGATAAATCCGGGCGACTTATCCTCGCCGTAGACCTTGGCAAGCTCCACCGCCTCGTTGATGGAGACGTGATAGGGGATGCCCGCAAAGCACATCTCATATACACCCAGCCGCAGCAGGGACAGGGTCACGCGGGCAAGACGGGACAGCTTCCAGCCCTTGGAGGCGGAAGCGATCAGCTCGTCGATCTTTTCCAAATCAGCCAGCACGCCCTTATAGCCGTCGCGGATATAGTCGTCGTCAAGATCACGGTCGGTCTCGGCGCATTCGGTCTCGTACAGGACCGCCGCCTCCTCGGGGGGTGGCAAAGGTCATCTCAAACAGCAGGGCAAACAGTGCTTCTCTGGCTTCTCTTCTTTTCATCTTTCATTTTACGGTCCGAAGACCGTTCCTTTCAGAGCTGTAGATTTCTAATCTATCTATATATTATACTATATGTTTCCGCACTTGTCAAGGGACAAGCGAGGATTTGCGCGTTGTCGAACGAATTTTCTTTTTCCCGGACGGGTAAAAGGATCCGCCGGGCAGTCGATCTGCCGAATATTAACAATGTGTATCTTTTTTTCGGGGGGACTTGAAAAATTTCAGAATTGTGTTATAATAGATATATCTATGGATTTATTCCGCTAAAACCACGGGAGTCCTCTCCCAAATGGAGATTCTATGAATAAATTTCAATTTCTGACCCGAAAGATCATCTATCCCACCAGCCTGATCTTTACGGTGCTGTCTATGGCAGTTCTTCTGCTGGTCAATCTGGTGGACAGCAGCAAGCCTGCGCTCAGTATCTCTACCGCAGGTATTTTGCTGCTGCTTTCCCTGCTGATCTCGTTCTGCAATCTGATCTTCTCCCTGCGGCAGTTTACTATGCTCACCCGCGTGCTGCTGCACTTTCCTGCCGTGCTGCTGGTCACCGCCGGCGTGATGATGCTCAATCCCGCCTACGATCTGACCGTGGATTCGCTGGTGCTGGTACTGCTGTTTGCCGTGCTCTACGCACTGGTGGTACCGCCCGTTTTGCTGATCAGCGCAAAGCTTTATCAAAAGAACGCGGAGGAGAAGACCTATACCAGCATCTTCTCCCCCCGCGACTGATTCAGCCGGGATATGCCTCCAGCCGATGGATGGGATATCCCTGCTCCGAGAAATTCTTCTCGTATTCAGTCATGATGTTGCCCACAGCCCACTCCGAGTGGTGCAGATCGCGGGTCACCGCCTCCAGGCGCCAGCCCGCCTCGGTAAACTCCTCCAGCGAGAAGTCGAACAGCCCCACGTTGTCGGTCTTCTGACAGATCTTACCGCCCTCTGCCAGCAGAGGCTTGTAGACCGCCAGAAAATCCCGATGGGTCAGCCGCCGCTTGGCGTGTCCCTTCTTGGGCCAAGGATCTGAGAAATTCAGATAGATTTCTGCGATTTGCCCGGGTGCAAACCATTCGCCCAGCTCCTTGGCATTCAGATTGACAAAGCGCAGGTTGGGGATCTCCTCCTCCTTGGCGTGCTCCAGCGCAGTTACCAGCGCATCGGACACCAGCTCTACCGCAATGTAGAAGCGATCCGGGTTGGCTCTTGCCGTCGCGGTGATGAAGCCGCCCTTGCCGCAGCCGATCTCCAGATAAAAGGGAGCGCGGTCCTGCAGACCGGCCAGATCCTCGGGGGTTTTCAGGAGCCATCCGGCGCAGGCCTCCATCCGTGCCGCACCGTTCTTCTTTTTTCTCATTCTCATCTTGCTATTTTCTCCGTTTTCTGTTATAATCGATCCATAATCCCGTTATTTTCGGGAGCTATACCATTATACCATCTTTTTCGAAAATTTCAACCCTTTTTTGCGGATATGTGATCCTATTTCCGCAGAAATCGTTAGGATACTATTTCAGGAGGTTTTCCATGAACAGACAGGAATTCATTGACGCGCTCCGTCAAAGACTTTCCGATGAAGGATTCCCCGCAGAGTACGTGGACACCCAATGTACGACGCTGACCGAAAAGCTGAACGGTCTCTCTGACGAGACGGCAGATCAGTACACTACCAAACGCAATCTGGACATCATCGTGCGTAAGCTGGTGAGCCAGGACGGCGATCAGATCCGATCTTCCTCCCTGAGCTCCGACCAATTGGCGGACGACGCCATCTCCGAGATGGATCTGTCTCCCGCTGCGGCACCTGCTCGCCCTAAGGTACAGGACGTACAGTTCGTGGACGAGGCAACGCTCTCTCCCGAGCGGCGCGCACCCCGCGTTGCGGCAGCTACCGAATACGTTCCCTGCGACAAGCCCCGCTTGCTGGCGCTCCTGCTGGGTCTGATCTGTGCACCCACTATTTTCCTGGTGCTGGCAGGCTCCTTCGGACTGTTTGCCGGTGTGTTTATGGCGCTGGCAGCCTCCATTTTCCTGATCGTCATCGCCATCGTTGCCATCGTCAGCGTGGGATCGGTGATCTCGGTTGCCGCCCTGCTTTACGGCGCAACGCAGATCCTCTCCACTCCCCGATACGTAGGCTTCCACGAGATCGGCATCGGTCTGATCGCCGCCGGCGTCACCATGGCAGCAGCCATCCTGCTGTACAACGCCGCGATCCGTCTGGTTCCCTATATCTACGTGAAAATGTGTAAGCTACTGAAGTTCTTTGCCCGCAAGCTGGTCAGCTTCGCCAAGAACGCCCTGAAAGGAGTTGAGCAGCTGTGAAAATGTCCTCTTGGATCTTTCTGGTGATCTCCGGACTTCTGATCATCAGCGGCATCTTCCTTTGCAACTACGCCCGTGACAAGGCACCCAGCGACGCCGCCATCGACGGCTATACCACCTCCGAGGACGGTCAGAGCTTTGCCGAGCTGGACTACTCCGAGCAGCGCATCTCCAATATCACGCTGGATCTGTCGGATTGCAACGTCGAGGTACGCGGCGGTGCCGATGAAGCCAAGGTTGAGCTGATCGGCTTCAAGCCTAACAGCTATATCGGCAACGTTACCAACAAAACCATCAAGGTCTCCAATCAGATCTCGATCATGGATTACTTCAGCCTGGACGGCAGCGGCGTATCCTTCGCAGGCGTCTGGCGCACCCGTCTCTCCCTCACCGGCGACCAGGAGGAGACCGAGCCCACCGTCATCGTCTACGTCCCCGAGGATCA
This sequence comes from Clostridia bacterium, assembly GCA_017453085.1. Lineage (GTDB taxonomy): Bacteria > Bacillota > Clostridia > Oscillospirales > CAG-272 > CAKSQF01. Next base: position 1,784 of record JAFTKV010000138.1, on the reverse strand, counting down.
GGCGATCAAGCAGTACAATCTGACCTTTACCAACTGCAACGTTTCGGTCGTGAACATTTCCGGCAAGAGTGAGATCAATCTGGATGCAACTTCCTCTACCGTTGGTCTGAACAAGATCAGCGCGTCCCTGCTGGATCTGACCTGCGACGACACCGAGCTGTCGGTGCTGAACGCCACCGCAGACCACGTGACCTGCGAGCTGGGCGGCGGCAGCACCATCCTCCGCGAGCTGGTCACCCAAGACATCATCTTCTCCGGCAAAGAGGGTACGGTCAATCTGATCAAAGCCGATTTCGCCGAGCTGGAAATGAAGATGACCCAGTGCGAGCTGTCGCTGGAGACGGTCTACAATCAGGGCTCCTACGTCCGCAAGATCGAAATCGAGGACGGCGAGGTATATCTGGGCAGCCTGCTCCTTGGCAATGAGGATGAGTCTGCCGAGGACGCCGTTGCGCCCGGTAAGATCACCATCAAGCTGGAGGAAGGCAAAGTCGTGACCAAATACGGCGAGCGTCAGCTGGTCGTAGAGGAAGAGGAAAAGCCTACGACAGAAGAGCCCTCCACCTCCGAGCCTGCAACGGGCGAGGCGACCGGCGAAGCCTCTGCTGAATCTTAACAGCATTTGGAAAGCATAGATCCGATCATTTTGCATCATCCTATCTTTGCGGGCAATCGTCCCGACAAAGAAGGAGGGATCGTATGTTTGACAAGCTCACCCTGATCCTGCTGATCATCGGCGGAATCAACTGGGGATCCATCGGCCTGTTCGGATTCGACATCGTCGCTTGGATCTTCGGCAGCCAGGACGCACTCCTCGCGCGCGTGATCTTCACGGTAGTCGGTCTGTGTGCCCTGTGGTGCAGCAGTTTTCTCTTCCGCGAAGAGAACGAGCTGGCACCCTCGCTGTCCGAATAAACGAAAGAATGCGGCACGATCCCATGGACCGTGCCGCCGATTTTTCCAACGTACATACAAGGAGAAGAGATATGGAAATCAGAGCTTACACCTCCCTGCCCGAGGCGGCAAAGGAAATCCGCATTGCCGTTTTCTGTGACGAGCAGGGCTTTGTGGAGGAGTTCGACGAGGCAGACGATATCGCTGTCCATCTGGTCGCCTTCGAGGGCGACACTGCCGTGGGCACCTGCCGCTATCTGCAATCGGGTCCCGAAGGCTGTTATCTCATCGGACGGATCGCCGTCAGCCGCACCCATCGGGGACGGGGCATCGGCGGATTGCTGGTCAGACGTGCCGAGGCCGAGATCGCCGCAATGGGCGGCATCCGCACCCACATCGGAGCGCAGGTGCGGGCAATGCCCTTTTATAAAAGCCTCGGCTATACTCCCGTCGGCGAGCGATACATGGACGAGCACGTGGAGCATCAGGGGATAGAAGAGGAAATCTGATAGAGCAAAAAAGCGGTGGACGAAATCCACCCACTCACCGTCGAGGCGAATTTCATACGCCGCAAGCGGCTTCTTGCGGGTCATAAATCCAATGAACCCTGTCACACAGATAAAATAAAGGCAAACGCCACGAGGGCGCTTGCCTTTATTTGGCCTACCCGACAGGATTCGAACTCTGCGTGGCAGACGCCCTTGCAGGGCTTTCTGCGCAAGAATCCGCAAGCGGCTTCTTGCGGGTCACAAATCCAATGAACCCTGTCACACAGATAAAATAAAGGCAAACGCCACAAGGGCGTTTGCCTTTATTTGGCCTACCAGACAGGATTCGAACCTGCGACCTCAAGAGTCGGAGTCTTGCGCGCTATCCACCTGTGCCACGGG
>JAFTKV010000137.1 GCA_017453085.1 Clostridia bacterium | reverse complement strand
GAGACATCAAAATATTTACGAAATTATCGCAGTACTGGGGATGTAACAGTGCCACATCAATCACAGCGGAAAAGACGTTGCAGATCTTCTTATTGTCGATGATGACGGTATATTGACGGATGATTCACGCCTGCTCCATCCGCTTGATGCGCTCGGTCACTGCCGAAACCGACAGCTTGATGGAATCGCCGATGGCGGACGCCTTGGCGCGGGCATTCTCCTTCAGGTGCTGTAAAATTTTCAGATCAATGCTATCCATTGTGTGCCTCCGAAAAAACAATCGTTTGTGAGTGTTATTTTACCATAATTTTTTTTGCAAATCAAGAGGTTTTGCTAAATTATTTTTCGGATTCCGAAGATTTTTTAGTTCTTTCCAAAAGTCTGCGCACCCAGTAGACCACCACTGACAGCATATTCAGCGTTTCGGTGATCACGCCGGGAATCGAGCCGGCCAACAGATTGTACACCATCCAGCCGGGAGAAACGGCAAAGAAATGGATCACACGGATCACTCCCGCCCGCTGGCTCCAGAACAGATAGGAGGCAACGGTCATGATGATCCCCAAAACGAAGTCGGGAATGCCCACCGTAATGCCCGGGATAAACCAAAATCCGAAGGGAGCGACCAAAAAGGCCAGCGACAGCAGGTGCTTGGCGATCTTGCCCGATAGCTTGCGGGAGTCGGTGCACAAAATCGCCAGATTGCGGAGCACGTTCAGCACGTTGAGGATACAGCCCGTCACCGCCCCCAACAGCCCGAAGTGGATGGAAAACAGTCCGGTAGCCGCTGCCATCACCCACAGGGTGCCCCGCGGGTTCTTCACCTGAAAGGAGAGGCAGACCGTCGCCATGGCGGCGTAGCCTACGATCTGAGCGATCGGCTCTATCATACCGTTTCCTCCGGCAGATCGTATTTCCGATCGGTCACGATCAGCCAGATGCCCGCCACGATGGCCAGCACGGCCAATACCGCCAGCACCAGCTTCACATGATCGTTGGTAAAGAGCAGAGGAGGCTCCTTGCTCAGCCCCGCTTCAAATCGCTCCACCATGCTGTGATCCAGCACCAGCAGGCTGAAGGCGGCAATTGCAGTCAGTCCCGACGCGATGCTGACGCCGTAGCGGAGGAAGCCGCGCTTTTGCCATCCCGCGGAACGGATCAGCCATACGTCAACCGCCATGACGAGCACCGAAAGGATCGCCACCAGCGTTTTGGTCATATCGTGGTCGATAAACGCCATCGCACTGTTGAAGCGGTCGGTGACGTAGAAGGTCAGCAGCATCAGCGATCCGACGATCGACAAATGCGCACAGGCGTTAGAGAGCAATTTCCAAATTCTCATCTTCTCTTCCCTCCTCAGCCGATCTCGCCGACACAGATAATGTCGCTGATCTTGCGATATTTGTCAAAGTAGACGGTCATTTTCCCGTCGTAATAGCCGTAGACGCTGGTGCCGCCGTCCAGATTGTAGGCCTGCTTGCAGCCCGCATCCGACAAGAGCTTTGCCAGCTCATCCATGTTCATACCGGAACCGGTACCGTTGGTACCGCGCTGACCGTCCACCACCACCAGCACGTAATGTCCCGGCTCTACGTAGCCGATGGCAGCGCGGGGATTCAGCGTCCATACCGAGCTGGAAATATTGGTTTTGGCAGTTCCGTCGTCGTTGAGCAGCTCGGGGCCGAAGCTCCACACCTGATAGGGAGCTTTCGCCAGCAACTCTTCCCAGTTGTATTCGTCCGGAGAGATCGTTTCCATCGTGCCGTCCCAGTACATCACGCAAATATCGTTTTTGATAGAGTTGGATTTGCGGATCACGTTACCGTTACGGATAACGACGGGCTTGGATGCGGTAGCCAGATTAAACACGTCACCGCTGATGGCAAGAACAGAATTGGTTCCCTCCAGCAGGCTGTTAAAGGACTTGTTGCCCGAGCTGTAGGAGGTAAACAGATTCTCGATATTGCGCACGTAAATATCGGCAAGGCAGTAGCGGACGGTGGTCTTCTTCTTCGAACCGCCCCGCTTGCTGGCCTGCTCCAGCGTGGTAATCACCTCGTGCATTTCCACGTACACGTCGTGACTCTGATAGAACTTGACGCCCTCCTCCTCGCCGCGGACGACCTCGCCCACGGTCTGGGCAAACTTTTCGGCGTGGAGATAGCCGAAATCGCCGGAGGTATCCAGCGGAGGCTCGGTGATCTCGGGGATCTTTTCGGTGGTAGTCACGTCGCCCGTTTCATCGGTGCCGGGGAGAGGATTGGTATCGGGTGTGGGCAGAGTGGTAGACGGCAGGGTGGGACGGTTGGTCCTGGGCGGACGGGTCACCACCATAAGCGGAGGCTCTGTCACCTCGGGCGCATTTTCATCGACAATCTCACTTCCCCAGATGTCCTTGATATGGTGGAAATAGCAGAATGAAGACAGGCAGATCGCCAGCAGCAGCAGATCGATCAGAATGAGCTTCCAAACGGGCATTTTTTTATGTGCAGATCGCATGATGTTATTTTTTCCTTCATTATAATCGAAAATTCGACGCACAATCGTGCGAATGATTTATTATAGCACTTCTCACCGATAATTGCAAGTTCTTTTTCAAAAAAGTCTGAAAATCCGTCGTGCTTTCTCCGAAAGGCCGGTTGTTTTTTTCGTCGGTCTGTGCTATACTGTAAAAAAAGCCAAGGAGAAGCCTATGAAACGACCTGCCGTTTTGGTATTCGGAGAGATCATCTGGGACGTCTATCCCGAAAAATCCTGCATCGGAGGAGCACCGCTGAACTTCGCCGCCCACTTTTTCCGCGAAGGAGGGCGAGCCGCCCTTTTGTCGGCGGTGGGCAAGGACGATCTTGCCGCTCCTGCGCTGGCCTTTTTGAAAACAAACGGCGTAGACACCCGCTTCGTCTCGACGGTGGACTGTCCCACCGGCAGATGCGACGTGACCCTGTCGGGGGCGGGGATTCCGTCCTATCACGTCGTCCCCGACGTGGCATACGATCACATTCCCGCCGATCCTGCCCTGCCGTCTGCCGTAGCGGGGGAGGGCTATGACGTGCTGTATTTCGGCACCCTTGCCCAGCGAGGGGAAAGTCGCCGTGCGCTGGAGCTTCTTTTGGATGCAGGCGCATTTGGGGAGGTCTTCTGCGACGTGAATCTGCGCCCCGATTGCTACGACGATGGCTCGGTAGAAAACTGCCTCTCCCACGCCACGCTGCTGAAGATCAGCGACGAGGAGGAGCCGCTCCTGCGAACGGTTGCGGGCTATCTCCCCGAAAATGCCCCCGTAGAGGATACCCCCGCCGCGCTGTTTGCCGCTCATCCTCAGCTGAAGGCAGTGATCCTCACCCGCGGTGCTGCGGGAGCATCCCTCTACCGTCCCGATGCCGCTCCCCTGCACGTGCCTGCCGTCCCGACGACGGTAGTCTCCACGGTGGGGGCAGGAGACAGCTTTGGTGCGGCGTGGCTGTATCACTATCTCGTCGGCGACAAGCCTCTCACCTGCCTGCAAGCGGCCACCCGCCGTGCAGCCCACGTGATCGGGCACGCCGAGGCCGTACCGGAGGAGCGTTCGTGAAGCAAAGTCTTGGGGCGTAGCAAGATGAAGTCGGCGGAGCGGTAGCGCAATGCGCTCCCCTACAAGTATGGCACGATTTTCGCCGCACCGGTAGGGGCTGGCGCCTCGACAGCCCGATTCGAGCGCATACTGCCGCATAAACACTCTGTATGGGTCTCATAAACGGGAGGATCCGGCCCCTCCTCTACCATACGTAATGCAATATAATTAAGATAGAAAAAACAAACCCACGAGCTGTGCTCGTGGGTTTTGCGGTTTATTCGGGATCTTTCATGGTCTTGCCCATCGGTACGGGCTCGCCGATGTAAGGATAGCCGGTCTCGTCGAAGTAGACCCGCTGGATATGTAAAAACCGAGGTGCCCAGGTAACCGTCTGGTTGGGCTCGTGCATACTGTGATAAGCGATGTACAGATCCTTTCCGTTCGGCGCGTAGAAGAAGGAAGCATGACCCGGACCGTAGGTACCGTTGCCCTTTTTCATCAGCACGTCGGGATCCTTCTCCCAATTGGCACGGCAAACGAGATCGCCGCCCTTGTATTCCAGCACGCCGAAGGCGTAATCGTCCGACCAGCAGCCGTTGGCGGAGTAGAGCACGAACAGCCGCTTTCCGTCGGGACTCTTTACGAAATAGGGACCCTCCACGATGGTGGAATTTCCCACGTAGGGAGGAACCATCTCCCAGGGCAGCTCGGCCTCGCACAGGAGCACGCCCTCGCCGTCAAAGGCGGTGGGTGATGCCATCTTGCGGATGTGGATTCGGTTGCCAAGGTTCTCTCTTGCATAGCACATATAGATGCACCCGTCGGTGTGGGTGTAAACCGTGGGATCAATGGCGGGGAGCGCGGGATCGGGGTAGCATTCGAAGGTAAAGCCCTCCAGCGGATCCTCGGTCTTGGATTTTAAGATAAAGAGGGTGCGATCCTCTCTGCCGTCGGGAGTGCGGGCACCGCTGGTGTAGATGTACCAGCGATCGCCGAACTTGTGCATTTCGGGTGCCCAGATGCAGCCGGTAATGCCGTCGCCCTGCTCTATGCCGTAGACCTTGACGCTGTTCTCGTCACGGCGCAGATCAGAGAGACGGTCGGCATAGAAGATCCGCACCTCCCTGCCGCGGGTGAAGAGGAGATAATATCTGCCGAACTCAGGATCGTAGGTCACGAAGGGGTCGGGGGACTCCCATTCCCCGATGGGGTTGGCATAGCAGGGCTCTGCTGCGGTAAGCTGTGACTTTGCGGGACGGAACCCGGGATTCTTGTGGATCATATCTGCCTCCATACATCTTGCCGCCAACAGACGGCTTTTTCTTTATTCTATCATAGATTGAATCCATTTGCAAGCATAATCGCAAAAAGAGCCCTTTGGCAAGGGCTCTTTTGAAATGATTCGATTATTCCTCGATCTTTCTCTTGCGAGCGATCAAAACGGTACCGGTAGCAGCTGCCAGTGCCAGAACGGACACGGTCAGAACCACGTCGCCGGTCTTGGGAGGCTGCTCCTCGGTAGCGGGCTCCTTCGCAGGGATGGATTCGCCCTTTCTGAAAACCTCACCGCAATCCTTACAAACGGTATCGCCGGTATAGCCTTCCTCGGTCTCGGTTGCATCCTTGGCACCAACGAGCTCGGTCTCCTCATGGTAGCACTTTTCCTTAGCGGTGATGGAGCTGGTGTAGGTGCTGTTGTCCGACTCGGAGATCATACGGAAGCCGAATCCGGTACCGGGCAGACGCATATTTTCAGGGATGTCTACGTCATAGATCAGATCGCCGTTGACATAAACCTGTACGTTTCCGGCATTGTCAAACTCAACGCCTAGAGTCACGCCTGCAACCACATCGTAGCCTGCATTGATCAGGTTCACCTGATCGCCTGCACCTACAAATTCGTACCAACCGGTCTGACCGGTGTAAACGCCCTCTTCCTGGTAGCCGCCGTCGATGGCAAAGCGGAGTGCGCCGCCCTCATCCAGGAATACGAAGTAGCAGATGGTGTCGCCGAGTGCCCAGAAGTTGCAGTCGTTATCCGCGTCGGTTACGCAGAAGATGATACCGCTGCACTGACTGGTTCTTTCCACTCTTCTGTGGAGCTTCAGCTCGATCTTGCCCTCGTCCAGCTGCTTGTCAGCCAGGAAGATACCGTCTTTAGGAGCATAGAACTTGTCACCCTCGGTAACCCAGATCTTTGCCTGAGGCTCAACTACCGAGCCAACCAGACCGCCGGGAGCGGTGTGCTTAAAGCGAACCTTGGTGTCGCCTGCCTGATTGTCGCCAACCATGATCTTGGTGTTGCCGTTGACGTGTGCGCCGGTGATGGCACCGGTGTTGGTCACGTCCAGAGTAACAACGCCGTCCACGTCGTTGTTGATTCTGCCTACTGCTACAGCAGCCCAGCAGCCGATTGCAGAGGAATCGTTCTTCTGTGCGTCGTGGAAGCCGTCACGGTTTGCAGTGGTGCAAGCGGTAACCGCACCTGCGTTAGTGCTGTTCTTCACGGTCAGAGTGCCACCCTTGGAGTGTCTGCCCACGAATGCGCCCAGATCATACTTCGCATTGTTGGAAGCGTCTACGGAGGAATCGCCGTCGATGGAGCAGTTTTCGATGGTGGAGTTGCCGAAGTTTACGCCTACCATGATACCGCCAAGGCCCAGGAAGGGCTGGTTGTCGGATGCCTCGGGATCGATCTTCACGTCCACGTTCACCAGCTTCACGTCGGAGATGGTAGAGCTCATCATATAAGCTACTACTGCGCCGTAGTGCATCTGCCAGTTGCGGTTGAAGCTGATGTCGGAATCAACCGTGCTATCCTTCAGAGTGAAGCTCTTGAAGGTAGCGTTCTCTGCCTTGACAGCCAAGAGAGCGAAGCCGACCTCGCCGAAGTTGCCGTCGGATGCGCCGGGATACTCTGCGATGACGTAGCCCTTGTTGTCTGCACCGCCGTCCAGCTTCTGATTGCCGTTGTTGGCAACCACGGGCTTGATCGCTGCGCCGGTGATGGTCTTGCCGTTGCCGTCAAAGGTACCGTTATACACCTTCAGAGGCTTCCAAGCCTTGCCGGTGAGGTCGATGTCTGCGGTCAGGGTGATGTTAGTGTCAGCCGCCAGCTCGCCTGCGTTGATCTTGGTGACCACGTCGATGAGCTCGTCAGCAGTGCCAACCTGTACAGCCTCAGCTGCAAAAGCGGCAGGTGCCATTACAGCCAGCATTGCAACGAGCATTGCGGCAGTAATCAGCAGGGATAGTGCTTTTTTCAT
>JAFTKV010000136.1 GCA_017453085.1 Clostridia bacterium | reverse complement strand
GGGATTGTTATGTTCTGCCGTAAGGATGCATAATTTCCTCTCCGCTAAAGTAATTACTCTTAGATTATTTTAGAGTAATAGTATTCGATTTATCAGGAATAACACTCGCTACATTTTGCCAACGCCGGCAAAACAAACCCCGCTCCCCTTTCGGGGAATGTGGAATGAAACAGAAAGGAGCCCCTATGAACGTCGTCCTCTATATGCGCTATTCATCCGACCGCCAGACGGAACAGTCCATCGAAGGGCAGCAGCGCATCTGCACCGCTTACTGCGAACGGTGCGGCTATACCATCGTCGGCCAGTATATCGACCGCGCCCTGTCCGCATCCAAAGACACCGAAAAGCGGCTGGAGTTCCAGCGGATGATTAGAGACAGTGAAAAGCAAAACTTCCAAGCCGTAGTGGTGTACAAGCTGGATCGCTTCGCCCGAAACCGTTATGACAGCGCCACCTATAAGGCCAAGCTCAGCAAGAACGGCGTGCGCCTGCTCTCTGCCACTGAAGGCATCGGCGACGATATCGAGGGCATTATCCTTGAATCTGTTTTAGAGGGTATGGCAGAGTATTACTCCAAAGAGCTCTCCCAAAAAGTCAACAGAGGTCTGCGAGAAAGTGCGCTGAAAGCCAACTGCCTCGGCGGTACCATCCCTACCGGCTATAAATCCCAGAACAAAAAGTTTGTCATTGATGAAGCCGGTGCGGCCATCGTCCGCGAAGTATTTCAACTCTTCGTCGGCGGTATGAGCATCGCAGGAATCTTGCAAACGCTCAAAAGCCGTGGCATACGCAACAACCGAGGAAACTACTTCTCCCGCACGTCTATTGAGAATATGCTACGCAACCGACGCTATATCGGCATATACTCATTCCACGATATTGAAATCGAAGGAGGCATTCCCGCCATCATAGATAAAGAAGTTTTTGATCAGGCACAACACCTGCTAAAAAACCGTCGAGCTGAGCAGACAGCATACTCCCCCACAGCGGAGTATCTATTAACCGGCAGACTCTTCTGCGGTGAGTGTGGTGATTCCTTCCAAGGCGAAAGCGGAACCGGCAGAAGTCAGATGTACTATTATTATATCTGCCAAGGTAAACGCAAACACAAAGGCTGCACGATGACGCGCTTCAAAAGAGACGCACTGGAAGAGATCGTTGTCCGAGACGCTTTGGAACTGCTGCATACTCCCGGAATGATCGAAACGATTGCCGAGATCGCTGAAGAGCAGTCCAGAAAGGATGCCGAAAAGCACGATGAAACTCCAATGCTCAAAGAGCGATTGAAGGAAACCGAGCGTAAGATCGATAATCTGCTCAAACTGGCCGAAAACGGCACTATCACAGATTCAATGCTGACTCGTCTGCAGGAGCTGGAAGAAGCCAAAAAGGACTATACAGCTCGCCTGCGCGAAGCAAGCAACGCACTTGTCATTATTGATAAAGAACGTGTCGAGTGGTGGCTCAGACGGTTCGCCCAAGGAGATCCGACAGATCAATCCTTCCGCCGCCTCATTATCAATCTGTTGATCATATCTATTACCGTCTACCAAGATCCCAATGATCCTGACGGCTACAAACTGGAATATAAGTACACCGTTACTGACAAATACGCACAAAAAGAAGCCCCCATCACCTCAGGTGACGGGAGCACGGTTCGTATTTCTGACCGACTGGTCAGCCAATCAGTAATTGGTCGAACCATTACTATTTACCCCACCTGCATCGTCTACACGGTGCACCATAAAAAATAGCGAGCAGAGATTCTGCTCGCTATTTTTGTTTTTTATCCATTCCAGCGTGCCTTCTTCTCACGCACGTCCACATGGACGAAAGTGGAATAAATCCCGATTCCACCGGTATTCGGCAGAAGCGTTTCTGCGTAGGCTGCCACATCCTTAGGCTTAATTCCCTTAACCTTGATATCGGCCGCCATTCCGTAGAGGTGCTGAGAATATGCCGCACCGCCCACGGATTTGTTGTGTTTAGCAGTTCGGAAAGCAGACGTGATGGTCACAGCTTTCCCGAAGTGGGTGCGGATTTTTTGCAGAACCTTCACCAGTTCAAGGCTGATAAAAATCGGATCGCTTCCATCCTTACAGGCAAATTCCTTTACTTTGAAGTTTTCCGCCAGCTTCTGACTACCGTTCTTGGCTTTGCTGTAAACCTTAACATTGATTCCGTTCATCTCTTATTCCTCCTTATCCTCGTCATCGCTCTGATCGATGGGAGCTTGGCCGCCGTGCTTGAGCACCTCGATAGCCTTTACGATCACATCGGGGATGGGAACGCCCATAAGTCCCGCATTTTCCACGATGGAGAGCAGCTCGTTGGCCATAAACGCAATGCACACGGCGTCTTTGATGTAAGTAGTGCCGATCTGCAGATCCAGACGGTAGGCGATGAGGACGAACAGCAGAATCATCCCCTTTTTCGCCAGCCCCTTGATGCCCGCAATAGAGCTGAGGGAGCCGGTCTTGGACTTGCCCGATTTATGGAATACCCCTGCCACGATGATGCCGGTGATATAATCGATGGCCATAAAGATCAGCAGAGTGGTCAGTGCCATCGTCCAGCCTCCGAAGAGCCAAGCGACGGCGCCTCCAATGGCGCCAAACGCGCCAAAAATAATGTTTTTCATATGTTCATCCCCTTATCGTATCCCCGTAACGGGGTCTTTGTATTGCAGTACGCTCACTCGGTTGTCTCCTCGTCCACAGTTGTTGTGAAACTAACGAAATACTCTGTGAACGACTTAATCGCATCCGATAGATGCGCACTGAGCCTTATATCCATTATCGTCATACTTCCATCAACAGGAATGGTTTCGCTTGCTTTGTCAACAATTGACCACAAATAGTCTATTCCCGCACCACCCCAAGTCGCAGATGCCATATACTCTTTTGGTAGAGTTAATGACGTATCTATAACACGCATATAAATCGGCATTCGCAGATACATTGCTTCTAAAAGTGCAACAGGAATCTCGGTCAAGATTGCTCTGTAAAATCCACCATCATTATCATATTCAAACTGATCCTTCGTAATATCATAGACATAATATGGCTTCGGAACGTACTCTTTCGGAATGGTGTGGTACTTCTCTTCGGAAACAGATAGCGTAACAGTAGCAGAGCCGTCAAGCGGTATGGCCACAATGCAGGGATCACCGCTGACCGTGCCGTCATCTATGCCCAAGATAAACGGTTCGCCCGTGTTCGGAAAACTTTCATCCATAGCACCAACGTTACCCATCATAAACATACCGTCAGTAGGATTGGTTGCGTTAGAAACAACATACTCCACGCCATTGTAGTTAACAAGATACTCTTTGCCGACTTCCAATGCGACGTAAGGGAAAATCGCATAGCTCAGCTCTGTGTCGACCTCTGCCGTAGTTTCGGGCAAAACATCTTCCCATTCGCTCCAATGCGTTCTCGGCTGATAGTCTGCCGCCTTCCACTTGGTAGGCTTGTCGTCTGCATCCACTGCCTCGACTACGATAGTCTGTCCCACCTCGGCGGTGACCTCGATGGATGCAGAGTCTCCTTCTCCCGATTTCGTGGCAGTCTGCCCGAAGGAGGTCAGATGCGCACCGACGAACTCGCCGAACCGCTTGCGCCCGTCTGCATTGTGATGGGTG
>JAFTKV010000135.1 GCA_017453085.1 Clostridia bacterium | reverse complement strand
ATGGATACCTGCAGAAGAACTTGATAATTTTAATAACCATATCATTGGGAAAATCGAAATAATCAAGGTGATTACGTAATCTGAAAATATACCTTTTGGAGTTTCCACCCCCATTTTTGACATAAAAATATACCTTTTGGAGTCTTGACCCACGTCGAGAGCATTGTTTGTTTGAGTAGAGAAAAGGCCGACGATTATATCCGTATTTCGGTTCAGATGAAGGATTTGAAACGGAAGGAAACTGTCTGCCATGAGGTAAACGAAGATGAAAAATAACAAACTACCAGTCATAACTGCTGCAGTCACCATATTGTACTGCTGCCTTTGTTTCGTATCTTCCGGATGTATTTTATACGGTGCATTTTATGAATCAAACAGTATTTTCCAATTTGGTAATTCGCTTGTGTATTTTTGGATGTTCAATCCTATAGCAATTATTCTATCTGTTATAGGATTGATTCAAAGGCAGAAAACCCGTGGTATTTTTATTCTCTGTGCAATGCTGTCCATAATTAGCTGGATTGTTGCAGGTACAATGATAGCAACGGTATTTTGATATTATGAAAATATTTCCAAATTGTCAGATTTCTTTAGTAGCCTCCCTACCTAAAGGGACAACTGTGGAGAGCGTGGTAGGGCTGGAGCGAAAATCCCCCCAGAGATGCGACCGATCACGATAGGAGTTATTATGTACGAAATTCAAAGCAGATGGAAGCCGGAACAGGACGGCCTTAGATATTACGGTCTGAGAAATCGCCCGTTTTTGTTTCAAAACACGGTAAAGCTGACCAAACAACAGCGTGCCGTCGTCGCCAAGCTTCCCTGTGAGCTGACCGCAGCCGAGCTGGACTTGCTGGCGCCCTATATCGGCGTGCAGATCGTCCGCAGCCGGGACAAAAAGGCGATTCCCACCTCCTTTGCCGAGGCGAGATTTTGCAAAACCTGCATCGCCAACGATTATATGATCCCCGGCATCGAATTTGATGAAGAGGGAAGATGCCCCATTTGCCAGTCTGCAGAAGAGACGAAAAAGCTCAAGAGCATCGTTCCCATTAGGAACACCTTCCCGAAATCGAAGCACTCCCGCTTTGACGTGGCGGTGTTTTACACCGGCGGCAAGGACTCCACCTACCTGCTGTATTATCTTGCCAAGGTGCAGGGACTGCGGGTGCTGGCGCTGACTTGGGAGATTCCCTATCAGTCGGAATGCGCCAAGCAGAGCATTGAAAATGCCAAACAACGGCTGGATTCGGTGGAATTTATCAGCCGCAAGATTTCCAATCAAGATTTGCGAAAAATCTACCATAAATTATATTCCCTGAGCGAAAACACCTGCGCTTGTCCCTCCTTGGCCTACGTGCTCTTCTATCCCGAGCTGGTGGCCAACCGAGTGCCCTACTTCGTGGCGGGAAACGAGCCTGCCCAGATGCTGGGACTCTACTTCAACCATATGGCACCGAAAATCGCATACACCTTTCCCGAAAACAAGCTGCTGGGCGGTCTGCTGAATATCGGCAGACTTCTGACCCTGCATCCGCCTCTGAAAAAGGGACAGTTTCACACCCTTGCCACGATGAAGCAGCTGGCCTTTGGGGACAACAAACTCAAGAATTTAGCAGGCTATTCCAATCCGCTGGTGGCAAACATCTGTAAGGCGATTCGGGAAGTCCCTGCCATCCTGACTCCGCTGAAGCGGGCAATCCGACAGTCCTCGTGGTCGGGGAACATCCCCGCCTTCGTGCAGGTGGATTTCGATGCCATCAGCGGCGGCACTTACCGATGGAGCGAAATCAAGGACACCATTGTTCGGGAGTGTGGCTGGGTAGCTCCTGTGGAGACCGACAAAGGCTTACATACCAGCTGTCAGATCGAAAAATGCAAGGAGCATACGCAATTCGTGCGATTCTATCAGATGCGCAGCACGATGATCCCCTTCAGTGCGCTGGAGATGGCCATCGCCAGCAGCGGCAATGCCATATCCCGCGAAGAAGCTATGGCCGAGCTGACCGCCTCGCTGGGCTTTTCCCTGAGCGAAGTCCCCGAATGTGCGATAATGCGGGAGTATTGGCAATGAAAAACGCCGTTGTATACTATTCCAACACCGGGCAGAGCAAAGCAGTTGCGGACTATTTGGCCGGTCGGTTAGGCTATCCTCTTGCCGATTTGCAAGAGAGCGGGGAAGTGCAGTATGAGAATTTGGTGCTGGTATTTCCCGTGCACTGCCAAAACCTCCCCGATTGTGTGAAAGATTTTTTGAAAAAGGTGCAGGTGGAGCGGCTGACGGCCATTGCTACCTTTGGAAAAATGTGCTGCGGCAACGTGCTATACGAGATTCAGCGGCACTATCAGCCAAACGTTATAGCCGGCGCATACCTGCCCACCAAGCATTCCTATATCGAGGCGGACGATGCGTTCTGCGATTTTGATGAGTTAGAACCCATCATCCACAAAATCCGACAGCCTTTCTCTATCGTAAAGATCCCTAAATTATATAAAAACCCCTTTGCAAACCTTTATCCCAAGCTGAGAAGCCGACTCGGGGTAACGCTGCGCAAGAACGCCGACTGCAACGGCTGCAATCTTTGCAGAGCCGCTTGCCCTTTGGGAGCAATCTCATCGGGCGTTCCCGACGGGCGGTGCATCCGATGCCTGAAGTGCGTGGATGCCTGTCCTCGCAAAGCCCTGCAGGTGCGGCCGGGATGGCCGCTGAAGCTGTATTTGCGCAAGAAAAAGGACAGCAAACTCCGTATTTACGTCTGACTCTACTGACGTCAGAAAGGAACCAACCCTATGATTCAAGATCTTCATTCCCACACCTATTATTCATTTTGCGGCAAGGACAGTCCCGAGGCCATCGTGGAAGCTGCCATTGCAGGCGGCATTGAGCTGTTCGGCATTTGCGACCACAATCACGGCATCAACTTCGGCAGATTTGACGCTCTGATTGCCCCCGAAACTGTGATCCCCAACACCTCCAGCGCCGTTTCGCTCCGCAGATATTACGATCATATCAATCTGATTAAGGAAAAGTACACCGATCGCATCCGCATCCTGCGGGGCATCGAGGTACCGGCCCATCTGGATATGCCCAAGGTGGCACTGCCTGCCGATGCGGACATCTCCTTTTTCGACTATTGCCTCATCGAAAACCCCGATATGGAAAATTCTATCATCCAACGGGATTTGTTCACCTTTGCAGAGCGGTGCGGATGCCCCAGCGTCGGCGTGGCGCATACGGATCTGTTCACCTTCATAAAGGCCATCGGGGAAGACCCCTATCGCTATTTCAAGCGGATGGCGGAGCAGAACATCTTCTGGGAAATGAACGTCAGCTATGACAGCATCCAT
This sequence comes from Clostridia bacterium, assembly GCA_017453085.1. GTDB lineage: Bacteria > Bacillota > Clostridia > Oscillospirales > CAG-272 > CAKSQF01. Next base: position 9,950 of record JAFTKV010000135.1, on the reverse strand, counting down.
CATTATCGGGAACATCCCTATATGCTGGAGTTTTTCCGAAACGAGGAGCAACAGGCCATCGTCCGCGAGTCGGGCGTGCGGCTGAGCGTCGGCTTCGATGGCCACCGTGTGGAGGACTATCTCCCCGAGCGTGTCGCCGATTACTGCCGCCGGATCACCGCGATGGGGATCAAGCTGGCGTTTGAGGAGTGAAGGCTATACGAGATGACACGGAATAATATTTGTTGAGTAAGCCAGAAGGCAATTCCGCGAAAAATACAAACCGTATTATAAAGAATTACTATACATAAGGAGAAACAATCATGGACAACAACGAAAAAAAGGGATCCGAAAAATTTTCAAACTTTCTGCATAAGGCATCCGAGCTCAGTAAAAAAGCGGCGGATGGAGTACAAAAAGGAGCCAAGGCTACTTCCGAATCCATCAAAAAAAGCCTTTACGAGCAAAGAATGAAAAAATATAATCCGCTGTTCCCCAAGCAATACAAGAGCAAGGATTTTCATCTCCCCAATATGATCAAGATCGTTGACGATGCAGAGCGTCGCGGAATCGACGTGTGCGAAGGTGCCATCGGCTGGCTGGGAAAAGAAAACAATGTCGAAGTCTTTTTTCTGTACGACGAATGGATCAATCAAAGCGGGATTCAGTTCATTCCCGCAGCAATTTGCAACGAAATCTATGTCGTAGACCGATATGATCGGAAACGATTTATCAGAACTGATAGCATATTTGAAATCGCACATGCGGAAAAGTTGGCAGAGCTTGAGCACATCGCCCATTCCTTGGGTGCAAAAAGTTGTGCCATCGAAATATCCGAATCATCACTTGAGACAACCGATGCGCATAATCATTATCATACTAATGCGCATACAAAGTCTATATCTGCTACTGCCGATTATGATGCCACTCTATCCACTATGAATGCAAATCACCGAAGCGGAAAAACAACCGCATTTTTCGAAGGCAACAACACCCCTAAACAGCCTCAACTCAAATGGTTTGCACAGGACGACAATATCAAGCGATTGGTTGAAATGAGATTATCTAACGAAAACTCCATAAAATCCAGAACCTTGATATTGGAAGGCGCAACCTCTGCCACAATGGCGCAAACTGCGGCTTGTGAATTTGACGGAGCAATCAAAAACATGGGCTACAAAACGGCCGTGCAGTTCGAAAAGAAAGCGAAACGGGAATATAGCAGCAAGTTGATTTTCGAAATCGAATTTTAACCTTATGTGTATTTCCCCGAAAGGAGATTCCCTATGAACCTTACCACGAAACTTATCCTGCTGTTTGCGGCAGGGATCCTGCTGCTGGCAGGTGCTATCCTGTCTTTTTGGAGAGCTTGCGTGCTGCGCCGCCGTGTACAGACCGCCAAGGCGGAGCGACAGCGGCTGAAGGAGCTGCGCCGTAAGGACAAGCCCGCCCTTCCCAGCGGCAAAACGCCCCCCGCTCTACTCTATCTGACCGTCTGTGCCATCCTGTGCGGACTGCTGTCCATCCCCGCGCTGGGCTACGGCAGCTATCTGCTGTACGTCTACGCCGCTCCGCCCGCCGACTACGTGGACACCGACCTGTTCATAGAAGAGAGCGGCTATCAGGACGAGCGGTTCACCGTAAACGGCGTAGTGTACGAGGCGCTGCCGCTGGCGTGCGACGAGGACGTCTGTAAATCCAAGAAGACCGCCGTCTTCTCCTACAAGCCGGACGGACTTCTAAGCGGCTATCTTTCGGGCAACTATTTTGCCATTGCCAACGACCACGGCTTCGACCTGATCTGGAACGGACTGGATCGTCTCTTCGCCCCCGCCGATCAGATCGAAGCTATCATGACGTTCTATCTGTCCGATCCGCAGGCGTGGTACCTGCTGGACTACGAGCAGGAGGACGAGGACGGCGATCCCGGGAAAGCTCCTCTTTCTGACGAGGCAGTGTCGGCGATCCGCGCTTATGCTCGGCTGGACGTATCCAAGCAGGAGACCACCACCGCCATCGCCGAGGAGGGCTACGACACCGTTGAAGTATGGGCCGGGAGCCGCGACGGCATCGTGATCGTTAATCATTGGTTCGTGGTCATCGACGGCAAAGCGTACGCATATCTGCGCTCGACCACCACGGAGCAGGATCAGGAGAAAATGACCCTCGCCATCCTGCCCGACGAGATCTCCGCACCGCTGGCGGAGCTTGCGGAGTGAGGTGTATTATGCACGACAAGCTGTTCATTCCCTGCACCAAACGCCGCGGATCCGCCTATTTCGAATTTCAGTTTTACAAAAAAGACCGCTCCGCCCATAGGGCAGCGCAGGACTGCAATCAGCATTGGCTTCCCGATTCGCTGTGCGTGCACATCGATTGTCAAGAGACCTTCCTGTGCCACTATCTCCCTTATTTGCAGGAAACCCACGCGCCGAACGGTTCTCACGAATTTTGTTGTTTTGCCCTCAACTACTATACCAAAGAGCAAGCAAGGGCGATAGCAGATAAGATCCGTGCAGACCGTCCGCAGGAGTGGGAGATCCTGCTCCCGTGGCTGGAACAGGCTGCGACCGAATACAACGGATTCTTCCTGATGGGAGTCTGACGAAAGGAGCATTTTATGAATCGCACGCTCATCACCCGCCCCGACCTCACCCAATTTCCCGCCGATCTTCGCCCGCTGCTTGAGGGGGCTCCCCTGTACGACAGCAGCTGCTCCCCCGAGGCAAGGGTGATCTACATCGAAAAGGACGGCGGCTATTATCTGAAAGCCGCGCCCGCAGGCTCTCTGCGAAGAGAGGCCGAGCTGACCCGCTTCTTCCACGAAAAGGGGCTTTCCACCGAGGTGCTCTGCTATCTGTCCCTGGAGAAGGACTGGATGCTCACCCGACGTGTATCGGGCGAGGACTGCACCCACGGGGACTACGTCGCCGATCCCCGTCGGCTGTGCGACACGACCGCTGCCCTGCTCCGCACACTCCACGAGACTTCGGTCAACGGCTGTCCTGTCCCCAACCGCACGGCGGACTATCTGGCATCCGCAGAGGAGGGCTATCGCATCGGACGGTACGACGCTTCCCTCTTCCCCGACAACTGGGGCTACGCCTCTGCCGAGGAGGCGATCGAGGTGGTGCGCCGGGACGGTCACCTGCTGCGCACCGACACCCTGCTCCACGGCGACTACTGTTTGCCCAATATTATGCTGGACAACTGGCGATTTTCCGGCTTTATCGACCTTGGCAACGGCGGCGTTGGCGATCGCCACATCGACCTGTTCTGGGGAGCGTGGAGCCTCTTCTTCAACCTGAAGACCGATGCTTATCAGGATCGCTTCTTCGACGCCTACGGCAGAGACAAGATCGAACCCGATCTGCTCCGCGTAGTGGCGGCTGCAGAAGTGTTTGGGTGATTTTATAGGGGAACTTCTTGGAAGAAGTTCCCCTATAACCCCTCAAGAACTTTTTTGAAAAGCGCGGCAAGTATTTGCCGCGCTCGACTCTATTGTGTACATACTGAGGACGGAGGATATTATTCGCCCTTACCAGCAAAATTGCCCGACGAGTATTCGTCGGGCTTTTTGAAGGTTCCGGAGGGATTCTTCAGGGAACTTCTTTCAAGAAGTTCCCTTAAGCGTTCCCCTATTCCACTTCCCACGAAGCTCGCTCTATGGCAGCCACGCTGGGGAAGTATTCGCGGATGATGCGGCAGAGGGTGCGTGCTTTTTCCATCAGCACGGGGGAGTCGGCGAAATAGGGATTGCCGCCCGATTCCATCAGCTTTTCGAACACGCGGGCGCGGTCTTCCGTGGGGAAGGATTTGGAATAGGCATCCACGAAGTAAGCGTCGGCGGGATCGGATTCGTAGAAGTAGGTGTGGGACAGATCGTGCATCTCGTTGCCGTCTTGGTCGTGATAGGAATAATAGTAGGCATCGTGACCGCCGGGAGTGAGCGAGATCCATTCGGAAAGCGCATCCGGGTCGATCTGATCGATCCGCCGCTCCATATTATGAAGCAGCTCGTGGGCAAGCACGCGGACATATTCGCCGTCCATCAGCTCTACGTTGAAGCCAATGACCATGGCAGAGCCGCGAGTATTGGACAGTGCCTCCGCAGTGGTGATGCCCGCATCGGTCAAGGGGGTGAATTTTCCGCAGAGATAAAGCTCCAGCACGGTATAATTACCGTAGCACAGATCGTCAAAGAAGCCGTCGGGATAGGCAGACAGCGCATCGTATACCTGATTAAGGGCGCTTTGAATGACCAGCGGATCGGTAATGGCAACGGTGCTGTAATCACTTGCTACCCGATGGATCAGCGGCTCGGTGTAGATCACCGACACGCCCCATTTTTCTTTGATGCGGGCGGCGAGCTCGGCGTTTTCCTGATCGGCCTCGGTGCGAGCGGTGCAGATCAGATCGGCCGTCTCGCCGTCGTGGCAGTAGCTCCAGCGACAGATTTCAATGCGCAGTCCCTCGCCCGAAGTACCGTAACTACCTACGGCAAAACAGAGGACACCCTCCTCAAAAAAGCAGAACTGATGGCAGTACCGCTCTCCCTCGATGCTCAGTGGAGGATAGCGGATAGCGTTTGCATAGTCCAGCACCCACAGGAAGGAGCTGCTCCCTTCGTCCACGAAGCGTTCCGCCAGCAAGTGACTGCCCTCGCCTGCCACGATCCAGGAGAAGGCGTCCTCGCCCTGCACCCGATAGACCGTGTCCATATCGGCAGGATCGGTCAGCCAATTGGGATCGCCGTCGGTGTACAGACAGCCGCCGCCCCAGTAATACTGCTCTGCGCCGTCCAACAGCGACACGGTGCCGTCAGGATCGATTGCCCAGATCCGTCCGTTCTCCCCATCCCATGCGGAATAGTAGGTGACGCCGTCCCGATGCCCCAGCACGAAGCCGCCCTCTGCATGAGGAACGGTGATCTGCTTGACCGACGAGCCGTCCAGCGAGACCTTGGTCAGCACGGGAGAGTCGCCGGAATAGCACCAAAGCGTGCCGGAGCCCGCAGGATCGATATCCAAGCCCAGCGAGACGTCCCGACATTCATAGTGAAAATGCCGATTACCCGCCAGATCATAGACCGCCGCCGTACAGGAAAGGGGATCGTACAGGCAGATCCTGCCGTTTTCCAAAAAGACCGCCCTACAATCGCCGCCGGGGAGCTTTACCGCCTCGGACAGCTCGCCGGTGGTCACGTTCAACAGCTGAGCGTAGGCATCGGTGAGCGCGCCGCTTTCCCGATCGCTGCGAGCAAAGGACAGCAAAAGCCGATCCCGCCAGCCACTCATTTGCTGCAGATCGCCGTATCGGGAGTCAAGGCTTGCCAGCAGCTCAATATCCGAATGCTCCTCCCATGCGGGATAGGTCACCGGCTCGGCCGGAGGTGCGGTTTCGGGAGGTGCGGGGGTGGTGATCGGTGCCGTAGTTCCCGCGGGCGGGTCGGTCAGCGTCGCGGCAGTAGAATCGGCAGGGCGATTCGTCTCCACCGATACGGGGGAAGATGCAGGGACTTTGCAGGCAGTGAGCAGGACTGCCAGAAGGAGTATGGATAGAATATGCGACAGATGCTTCATTGCTGCCTCCGAAACAAATAGATGTCTTATTATAGCATACAATTTTGCTTTTGAACAGAGGGAATTTGTGCTTTTTTGCTTCGAATTTGCATGGGTTTGCTATCTTCGGCGATTATTTATAAATTGTTCACAAAATGTATCGCCGTTCCGTATTTTTCGCATTGCATCCGTTGAAAAAATATGCTATAATAGGCATACTGGAGAATAGTTCTGCTGACCTGTCAGGCATTCCCAAATATCGCACGAAAGGTATTTTCCTATGAAAAGAACTAACCAACTGATCGCGCTCGGATTGGCTGTACTGCTGGGCTCGGCTCCCCTTGCCGCTGTGCAGTGGCCTTCCTTTGCCGCAGAGAGCAGTATCCCTGACAAGGTGCTCTTCTCCTCTTCCTTCGAAGCGGACGAAAAAGCCCCCGCCGAATCCAAATCGGACAACGGCTACTACAATAACCTGGAAGCCTACAAAATCACCTCCGATCTGGGGGGTGAATTCACCAATCTGGTGAACAGCAGCAGCATCGACGGCTCTGCGGACGACATCTCCGGCGAGGGCAAGGCCAATCTCTTTGACGCCTCCTCCGCTACCAAGTACCTGTCCAAGAAACGTCCCTCCGCCTCCGATCCCGTGTGGGTGTCCTTCGCCTTGACCGCCGATCGGGTGCTGGCCAAGTACACCGTCACCTCTGCCAACGACGAGGACGGACGCGATCCCAAGGCGTGGACCCTGTACGGCTCTGCCGACGGCAAGACCTATGCGGTCATCGACCGTCAGTCGAACCAGAAGTTCAGCGGACGCGGTCAGACGGTGGAATATACCGTTTCCGATCCCAAGGCCTACCGCTACTATAAGCTGGAGATCACCGAAAATAACGGTGCTGATATGACTCAGCTGGCCGACCTTCGTCTGTCTACCGGCGAGAAGGCAGAGGACAAGCCTCAGGAATCGCCTATGGCGACGGTTGTAGGTAGCGGCCCCGTGGCTCCCTGGAACAAACCCGGCGCATTTGACGGTGCCTCTGCGCTGGCAGTTTGGGGCAAGAAGACATCTCTGAAGGATTCTTATGCACGTAACGTCCTGTACAGCGGACTGAACATCAAGGTCACCAAGAATACCCAGCTCTCCTACGTTCACTTCCCCGCCCTCCACGACGGTAAGACCTACGACTTCGAGTACACCTCCATGCATATGGTCATCGACGTGAAGTTCACCGACGGAACCTACCTGTCCGAGCTTTCCGCCGTTGACCAGAACGGATTTGGTATGGATCCCGTATCCAAGGGCGAGTCGGATGCACTCTACACCGAGCAGTGGAACTATATCGAGACCTGCCTGGGCGACGTTGCAGAGGGTAAGACCATCGACAGCGTCTACGTCTACTTCCGCATGAACGAGGCTACCACCAATCCTCGCTTCCTTGCTTACTTTGACGACCTGGTGATCGAGGACAAAGCTCCCGTAGTGCACGAGCATCTGTCCGACTACATCCTCACCACCCGCGGCACCAACTGCACCACCTCCTTCTCCCGCGGCCTGACCACTCCCTTCATCACCATGCCGAACGGCTTCAACTTCATCGCGCCCATCACGGAGGTGGGCTCCAACCAGCCGTATCACTATCAGAACAACACCATCTCCCAGTTCAGCGTATCCCACGTCCCCTCCACCTGGGTGGGCGACTACGGCACCTGGCAGTTCATGGCCAACACCTCGGTGGACATCGCTAACATGAAAAACAGCGACATCGAATCCTCCAAGGTGGGAGCTACCTACGATCACGACAACGAGATCGCCAAAGCACACTATTACAGCGTCACCTTTGACGAAGGCTCCAAGGCATCCGGCGTGCAGGTGGAGATGACCCCCACCACCCACGGCGTCTACGTGCGCTTTACCTTCCCTCAAAACAGCGACAACGTCAACATCATCTTCGACTGCGTCCGCGCGGGCGGATCGCTTTCGGTGAGCACCGAAACCGGCGTGGTCACCGCTACCTCCGAGCATACCAATAACGGCTCGTCTCACCTGAAGGTCTACGGCGAGTTTGATCAGAAGCCTGCCGCCTTCAAGGAGTCCTCCAACGGCAAGACCGGCATCGTCTCCTTCCCCGCAGGCACTACCGAGGTCACCTTCAAGTTCGCCACCTCCTTCCTCTCGGGTAAGCAGGCAGAGCACAATCTGGAGCTGGAGATCCCCGAGGGAGACACCTTTGATACCGTATTTGCCAAGGCGCAGAAGGCTTGGGACGACGTCTGCGGCATCATCGAGATCGAGGGTGCATCCTACACCCAGATGGTCACCTTCTACTCCAATCTGTACCGTCTCTACGCCTACCCCAACCTGTACAGCGAAAACGAGGGTACGAACGATGAACCCAAATGGGTCTACGCCTCCCCCTACAATGGCGGAAAGAAAACCGAGGGCAAGCTCTACGTCAACAACGGCTTCTGGGACACCTACCGTACCACCTGGGCGGCGTATGCGCTCCTCACTCCTACGCTGGACACCGAACTCTTGAACGGTTTGGTGCAACACTACAAAGATAACGGCTGGGTTCCCCGTTGGATCGCTCCCGGCGGCACCAACTCCATGGTAGGCACCAGCTCAGACGTCATCTTTGCGGATGCCTTTGTGAAGGGCATCGAGTTCGACTACGAAAACGCTTATCTCTCCATGCTGCGCAATGCCTCCACCGTATCGAGTAACCTTACCAACGGCGGCAGAGAAAGAAACGACGTCGCTCCTTTCATCGGATACGTCCCCAACTCGGTCAATAACGGCTTCTCCTGGACTATGGAAGGCTATATCAACGACTACGGCATTGCCGTGATGGCAGAAAAGCTGGGTAAAACCGACGATGCCATCTACTATTACAACCGCGCACTGTCTTACGTCAACCTTTACAATCCCACCGCTAAATTCTTCATGGGTAAGAATGAAAACGGCGATTGGAGCAGCGGCGGCGGTTATAATCCCGCAGGCTGGTGGGGCGATTACACCGAGACCAACGGCTGGACCATGTTCTTCGCCTCCGGCGTATACGACGGCATCGGCCTTGCCAACCTCATCGGCGGCAAGGATGCCCTCTCCAAGAAGCTGGACGATTACTTCGACAACTCCATCACCGCGATGAAGAAGGTGCAAGCGGGCACTATCCACGAGATGATGGAGGCACGCGAGGTTCGCCTCGGTCAGTACGGCCACTCCAATCAGCCCGCCCACGCCATCCCCTACCTGTATGCTTACGCCGGACAGCCCTATAAGACCCAGGCACTGGTGCGGGATATTCTGTCCCGTCTCTACGTTGGCTCCGAGATCGGTCAGGGCTACTGCGGCGACGAGGACAACGGCGAAATGTCCGGCTGGTACATCCTCTCCGCTCTGGGCTTCTATCCCCAGAACATGGGCAGCGGACAGTACATCATCGGCGCTCCCCTCTTCGACAAGGTAACCGTTCACCTGGAGAGCGGCAAGGATCTGGTGATCGAGGCCAAGAACAATTCCGCCGACAACGTCTACGTTCAATCTATGACAGTGGACGGCACGGCGTACAACGACTCTTTCATCAGCCACGCCGATCTCGTCAAGGGCGGACACATCGTCTTTGAGATGGGATCTGAGCCCTCCACCTGGGGCACCGGCAGCGAGCCCAAGTCTGTGACCATCGGCACGAACATCCCCGATCCTGCAGAGGATCTGGTGACCGGCCGTGTAAAGGTGCGCACCACCGAATTTACTCCCGACGGTGGCAGCGGCGTCTACACCGTAAACGTGGACGGCGGCACCAAGCTGTTTGATAACACCAGTAAGACCTACGCCACCGTCTCCTCCGATTCCGCCATCGTCTGGGCCAAGAAGAGCGGTACCGCGCTGAAGATGATCACGCTCACCAGCAACAACGCCAAGCGTGCGCCCTCCGCCTTCAAGCTGGAGGCCTCCAACGACGGCATCGGCTGGATCACGCTGGATCGCCGCGATCTGTCCTTTCATTGGAATCAGTACACACGCGCGTTCGCAGTACCTGCGGAGGCTGCAGGCATCTACTGCTACTACCGCATCACCTTTGAGGGCGGCGGGCAGCTGGCAGAGGTGGAATTTGTGGGCGAGGATGCTGCGGATCAGGAGCTGACCCAAATCGTTCCCACACATTACGACAACGTGGAGCAGGGCGGCAACAGCAATACCGGCAACGAGGACGAAAAGCCCTCCCAGCAGCCCACCGATCCCGGCACGGCAGAGCCTTCCGAGGACTCCGGCTGGCTGATTCCGATCATTGTGATCGCAATTTCGGTAGGATTGGTTGCTATGGTAATCGGCATGCGCCTCTCCCGCAAGAAGAAGTAAGTTTACCAAGGGAACTTACGGAACTGATGAAAAAGCTCGGCAAGTAT
>JAFTKV010000134.1 GCA_017453085.1 Clostridia bacterium | reverse complement strand
TCCTGCTCGCAGGACTTCTCGCTGCCTCTACCCTCACCTCCTGTGCATCGGAGACCAATGCAGGCTCACCTGCCGCAGGTGAGCCTGCCGCCACTACCACCGAAAGCACCGTCGCCACCACAACTGCGCCCGTGACCACCGCGCCGGTTACCTGTCTGTCTCCCGCTCAGCTGATGCGGAAACTCAAAAACGCTACCGAGCTGACCTACTGCGTCACTCAGCTGGATACGATCAACGGAAAAGAATACGAATTTACCGAGATAGTGAATCTGAAGAGCAACAAGGTGATGATCACCTTTATCAACGACGATCCCTACGGGAATCATTCCGAAAAGAAAACCTATTACGATCTGGAAAACGGGCAGTATTACGAAAAAGATGATAACGGCAGATGGACGGTATCCGCCACCGACGTGAAATGGGAATGGATCGTCAACGGCTGGTATTTGGACGAGCTGCTGGATCCGAACAATATGAAGAAAAAGGGCGATCACTACGAGTTCCCTGCCGCCAAGGCAAGAGAATGGCGAGATCGACACGGCTTTGACGGAGACGTTTCGGTAAAGCTTTCCGAAAAGAATGGCTTTCACATCCTTGCGATTGAATATCTCAACAACTCCGACGGAGACGAGCAGACCGAGACCTTCACCTTCCGATTCGAGTCGTCCGCCGTTCGCCTGCCCAAGGTTGCATCCTGAAACAAATGCACAGATCAGCACCCAAACAATAAAAACCTCTTTACTTTTTCGAAAAAATGTGCTATACTGAGGGTGACGATCCGAAAACTAATCTGAAAGGACGAACTGATATGAGAAAATTTACCAAATCCATTTCTCTTCTGCTGGCCGGACTGCTCTGCTGCACCGCTCTCTTTGCCTGCGATGAGGAGGATACTGCCGTAACCACCGCTACAACGACTGCCGCAACCACCACCGTAGCGACTACCGCCGCTCCCGAGGATGAGGAGCCTACGACCGGCGACAACGAGGTCACCGATACCCTGACCCAGGACAATGTCTTCAGCAAGGTTTCCCAGCGGATGAGAGAGCTGAAGAGCTACTCCTCTCAGGTGGAAATGAATATGAGCATTTCCATGATGGGCATGACGATGGCCATGAAAATGGGGGTGGAAGCCATTGCAGACGCCGAAGGCAGCCGCTATTACACCAAAACCTCCGCTTCCATCATGGGCGAAACCTCTACCGCCGTCAACTACTTTGACGAAGAGGTCTACTTCATGGACAACGGTGAGGAGAAGATGGTTGCCGATATGACCCCCGAGCTGATGGAGTATCTCCAAAGTGACAACGAGGGGGTTCTGGAGCTGGATGCTACATACTTCGAGTCCTTTAAGCTCTACTCCTCCGAGGACGGCTATCTGCTGGTGATCTCCGGACTGAAGGCAGGCAGTGGACTGCTGGATTCCGTGCTGGATTCCGAGATGCTGGAGGGCTATCAGATCGATCTGTCCGACGTGGAGATCGAAATGACGGTCACCAAGGATTACTGCATCAGCGAAATGACCATGCACCTGGGCATGTCCATGGATCTCAGCGAGCTCCCCGACGCCGAGAACAGCGATATTCCTCTGGGTGAGGTGTCCGCTTCCATGGAGGTCACCGCCACCTACGGCGATTTTGACAGCGCAGCTGACAAGCTGGTGAAGCCCGATATGTCCGACGCCGTAAAGGTGGAGGCAGAGGATCTGCTGGGCGGTCTCTTCGGCGACGAAGATGACGAGGCAGAAACGCTGCCCGTTACCGAAGAAGAGGACATTGTCGATCAGCTGTAATCGATTCCGATGAAAACACACCCCGAAAGCAGGCTTTTGGGGTGTGTTTTTGGGTTTTCTCTTGACAAATCGACAGATCGGTGGTATACTGTCTGTTAGAATATCCCGTTATCATGAAAGGACTCCAACGATGAATAAATTGATCCGATGCCTCGCTATTTTGACGGCGAGTGCGCTCCTCACCACCTCCCTTTTGTCCTGCGGCGGCGCAGGCGGCAGCATTTCGGTTGGCGGAAATGACAATCCCACCGAGCAAGGCGGCAGCCAGAACGGCAATTCCAACGGCAACGGTAATTCCGACGGCAGCACCGACCAACGCTACGACGGTCTAACTCCCGAAGGCGTTTATCAAGCCTTGCTGCAGGCGGACGATTTTACCGCGATCGTCACCATGCACCGCACAATCTACGGAGAAAGCGCAACCGGCACGCTGAAAATGGAAAAGGACGGCAACCTCTTCCGTCTGGGCGAGACCTACCAAAGCGCCGATGAATCCGAAACCGATACGACGTACTACGATCTGAACACCCGTTACTGGTACGAGCAGAGTGACGAAAAATGGATCTACGTCACCGAGGATTTCACCCTGCAGTCCTTGCTGGAAAATCTGACTCAGGATTCGGTAGGATTGCTGTTTGAGGATGACCACTATCATCCCTATAACGCAGTCGCAGGTTATCTTGCCAAGACCGAGTCGCTGAAGAAGTTCTTTGAAAACGGTCCCGAGGGTGCCGCTTATACGATGAGTATGACTCCGAGCGAAGAAGGTTACACCTATCTTCTGTCGATCATCGCTACCGATCAGAGCTTGACGATGGAGCTGAAGGTCTCCTTCTCTGCCGTCAGCGTTGATCTGCCCGACGCAGAGCCTCTTCCCTCCACCGGAGAGAGCAACAAAGAAGATAGCAAAAATCCCGTCAATCCCGACGAGAACGGCTCTGCTACGCCCGACAATACCGATCCTTCCCCCGATCACAAGGAGGAAGGCAAGGAAGAAGGCACCGTAGCTCCTCAACCCTCTCCCTCCCCCTCTCCCGTTGCCGGCTTCCTTTCCCCCTCCGATCTGTATAAGGCGGTCTACAGCGCAGAGGAGCTCGCATTGGACGTGCTGATCGGCGATAACGGCTATTCCGTGGAAAAAACAGGAGATCTGGCACTGGTCACCCGCATTGCAAACGGCGAGGCAGTCTCCTCCATCTACTACGATCTGGAAAGCGGATACAGCTACAACTATCTGAACGATCGCTGGAACGAAAACTACGCCGCCTACGATTGGCCTTCTCTGCTGCAGCAGCTGGAGCTGACCTCCTCCGCCTATCTGTTCCGTGATGGCTATTTCGAAAGCTTCGAGAACACTGACGCCACCCTTTCCGTTGAAGACAAGCTGCTGCAGGACAGCGATATTGCATCGGCAACCTGGAAGCGGACGGATGGCATTTACGTCTTTACCGAGACCGATACCGCCGGCAACACCGTCAGCTACGTCTTTCGTCTGAACGAGGACACCGACGTGGTTCTGCCCGATATGAACTGACCCAAGAGGATCATTGATGATGCGATTTAGCAAACTGACATCTCTTCTGACGGCAGGACTGCTGGTCCTGTCACTCATCACCGCCTGCGGATCTGAGGATGACACCGACGCTCCCGCCGCAACCGACACCAACGTTACCTACGAGGGGCTGACCCCCGAGGAGGTCTACGAAACCCTTTTGAAGACCGATGATTTCGTCTTTATCACCGTGATGGATCGGAACGTGGTCGATGCCAAGATCTCCATGACCTATATGCTGGAGAAGGACGGCGACACGCTGCGATACACCGTTCATCAGGACGCCGAGGACGACCGCTACGATACGAGCACGATAATCTATATCGATCTGGCCAAGAGCATCTGCATTGCTCCCAGCGGCGAGGACGAATGGTACGTGCTGGAGGATTCCGAAAAATTCAGCATCGAGGCACTCATCGAAAACTGCACGCCCGCAGAACTGCTGTTTGACACCGATCATTACACTCAAAGCGGCGGCAAGTACGTCCTGACCGAGGAAGCGATCCACGAGTTGATCGTCAGCTCCAGTGCCACCGTCACCGTCAAAATGATCTCGGACGGCGAAAGCTACACTTTTGACGTGGTGACCAAGGAGGCGGGCAACACCGTCACCATGACCACCAAGATCCTTTTCCGAAACGTCAGCGTGGAAATGCCTACCTACGACTTCAACACTCCCGGGCAGAGCGGAACAGCCGCTCCCGATACGGAGGAGGCCCCCCTCCACCGATGAAGCGGCAACCGACGAAGCCACAACCGACGAAGCGACCGCATGATCCCAACCAAGGAGTTACCCGATGAAACGATTTGCAAAGCTTGTAGCCATTTGTCTCAGCGCAATGCTGCTTGCCCTTGTGCTGATTGGCTGTCAGGACGATAGCGACGGCAGGTTAAGCAGTAACGAGCCCGCTCCCAGCACGGCTTCTCAGCCCTATACCCCCGAGGAGGTCTTCCGAAAGCTGACCGGTGCAGGCAAAATGCGGCTTACGGTCGTCTACACCGAAACGGGCGACGACGGAGAAGCGGGAATCAGCGAATCCGCCGTAGTAGAAAAGGACGGGCAGCTGGTCAAGGTCACTCTACAGGACAACGACGAGCAGAACGTGTATTACTACGATCTGGATGCCAAGCTGGGCTACCAGACCGTGGGCGGAGAGTGGGAGAGCGTTTCGGTTGCAGAAACCGTGCCCGATTGGGTGTCCTGCCTCCAGCAGGCCTTCACCATTCAGGGAATGAACGAACGTCTGGAATGGCTGTTCTCCTCCAACACCTACGAGCCCTACGATGCCAAAACCGGCAAGTGCGTGATGAAATCCACGGAAATGACCGATTATTTCGGCGCAAGCTGGACGGATATGACCGCCTATCTGATGCAAAGCGGCGATACCTACTATCTGTATATGTCCACCACCGACGAATACGGCACCTTCTCCTATAAAATGAGCATGGAGTACACCGACATTAGTGTGACGCTCCCCAACTAATCAATCCCCTCTATATGGCAAGCCATATAGAGGGGATTGATTTGATAAGGGGTCGATCAGATGCTGTTTTTGTCCAGCCACTCGTCCAGCTCGGCGGTGATGGCCTTCAGCGTGCCTTCCTTCAGAGGAGACTTGAGACCAACCGCCTCGATAAGGCCTACGAAGGTCTTGGTTCCACCCAGCTTCACGAAATCCAGGTACTTTTCCCATGCATACTTGGCGTCCTGCAGGTGGAGCGAGAAGAACTCCAGCGACATTGCCTGTGCCATGCAATAGTCCAGATAGTAGAAGGGATAGAGATAGATGTGCAGCTGTCTCTGCCAGCCCGCGCCTCTGCCGTAGAAGGGTACGCCCTCCATATCCAGATAGGGACGGTAGATCTTCTCCAGCTTTGCCCACTCGGCGTTGCGCTCTGCGGGAGTCAACTCGGGATGAGAGTAAACGATCTCCTGGAAGTGGTCGACCATGGTGCCGTAGGGCAGGAAGATCAGCGCATCCTCCGCGTGAGACTGAGCGTACTTGGCGGTGTCCTCCTTGAAGAAGAGGTGGTGCCAGGGAGAGGTGAGGAACTCCATGGACATGGAGTGGGTCTCACAGCCTTCCATAGAGGGCTGGCGGCTCATGGACCAGGGAATGTGACGGTAGGCCATATAGGCGGCGAATGCGTGACCCGCCTCGTGAGTGAGAACATCCACGTCGCCTGCGGTGCCGTTGAAGTTGGAGAAGATGAAGGGTACCCGGTACTCGGACAGCTCGGTGCAGTAGCCGCCGGGAGCTTTTCCCTCTTTTGCCAACACGTCGAAGAGATCCATCTCAAACATCTGGGCAATAAAATCGGCAGTTTCGGGAGAAAGCTCGGTATACATCTGACGTCCTGCGGCAAGGATCTCCTCGGGAGTGCCCTTGGGGGTGGGATTGCCGTCGGGGAAGACGAAGCCGTTATCGTAGAACTTGAAGTCGGCAACACCGATGCGCTCCTTCTGGCGCGCCTTGATCTTGTCCACCACGGGGACTACGTCCTCGATGATCTGGCGGCGGAAGGTGGCAACCTCGGGAAGACCGTAGCAGTTGCGCTGACGGCGGAGATAGCCCAGGGGAACGAAGTTGTCAAAGCCCAGCTTTTTCGCCTGCTCGGTACGGTTCTTCACCAGCTTGTCGAAGATCTCGTCGAACTCTGCCTGATTGGCGTCGAAAAAGCTTGCCTGCGCCTCCACTGCCGCTTTACGAACGGCACGATCGGGCGACTGGGTATAGATGCCCAGCTGTGCCACGGTCAGCTCCTTGCCGTCAAAGGGAATCTTTGCGGAAGCGTAGAGCTTCTGATAAGCGGAGGTGAGGGCGTTCTCCTCCTGCATGAGGGGGATGATCTCGGGGGAGAAGGATTTGATCTCCATCTCGGTGTTGATGAAGGTGACCTTTCCCAGCTCGCGCTCCAGCTCGGCGCGGAAGGGGGACCGGAGCATCGCCAGAGAAAGCAGCTGTGCCTTCTCTGCAATCAGCGGGCCTACCTGATCGTAGAAGGCTTTTTCTCCCGCGTAAAACTCGTCGCGGGTGTCCACGGAATTGCGGATGGATGCGATGGTCGCCATGGTGCCGAATTTGGAACTGATCTTCTCCACGTCACGGAGCACGTCCAGCTGAGCACTCGCGGAGGTTGCCTGCTCAAAACGAGCGGCAGCATCGGCCAGGTCGGCAAGCAGCGCCTCCACGTCGGGGCGCTCATAAGGCATTTCGGAAAATTTCATGATTGAATCCTTTCTTCATTTTGGAACCCTTTTTGAAAAAAGGGTTCCAAACCTCC
>JAFTKV010000133.1 GCA_017453085.1 Clostridia bacterium | reverse complement strand
TTGCCCACCACGAAAAAGGTGGCGGTAGCACCGTATTCCTTCAGCTGATCCACGAACTTGTAGGTAAGCGTAGCGTGAGGGCCGTCGTCAAAGGTAAACGCCACTCGCTTAGTGGGAACGGGCGTATCTTCGGGCGCTGGTGCATCGGTTACGGGCGGATCGGTAACGGGCGGAGCAGTGTCGGGCTTCTCCACAGACGTGACCGGCGCGACCGATCCCGTGGCCGAAGAGGAAGGACGGTGGGCTTCCGCAGAGCCGACGGTGGTAGCCGACGGGATCGCATCCTCGGGATAGCCCATTTGGAGCTGACAGCCTGTGCCAAGCAGGAGTGCAGACAATAACAGCGCAGACAGCTTTATCCAACGGAATCGGAGCATAGGACCACCTCGATACAAAAATGATACCTACATTGTATCACAAATCCAATGGATTTTCAAGGTTTTTAGCAAACTGCCTGTGAATATTCTGTAAATCTTCGGCAAAGCCAAACCATCCGACGCTCCCTCGGAAACGTCGGATGTTGGTTGGATGAATGAAGGCAGAGTTAGCCCCGCTCCAGCACGCCTGCGATCATCACGGCGGCGTCGGCACGGTTCACTACCGAGTCAGCGGCGAAGATGCCGTCGGGGAAGAGTCCCGCCTCGGCAACCGCCCAAACTGCCGATTCCGCCCACGCGGGGACGGTATCCTCCTCGGCAAAGACAGAGGTGACGCCCTCCGCGGTCAGTCCCAGCACGCTTTGGAGCATCACCGCCGCCTCGGCGTAGGTGACGGCACGGGTGGGCTCAAAATAGCCGGTTCCGTCGGCAGTACTGCCGATGACGTAGTCCTTCTCTGCGGCGTAGCTCACGTAGCGTCGCAGATAGTCGGGGATCTCATCATCGTCCGCAAAGGCAGTGGCTGCATCCGAATCGGGGACGTCAATGCCGGCGGCGCAGAGGGTCATTGCCAGAAATTCCGCACGGGAGACCACCTTCTCAGGGTGGAAATAAGCGGAGGCACCGATGGTCTCGCCGATCATCACGCCACGCTCTGCCAGGCGCATGGCAGGCAGGAGCGCACGGTGCCCCTCCATGTCACAGTAGGAGACAGCGGTGGTGTTTTCCTCCACGGTGAGGGCAACGGTCACCGCTTCGGAGGCGTTGCCGTATTCGTCCACCGCCACGTAGGTGAAGCGATCCGCCCCCACGAAGCCCTCAACGGGCGTGTAGCAGAAGCTGCCGGTAGCACGGTCGGTCACTCGAAGGGTGCCTTTATCGGGATAGGCGGTGATGCGATAGGTCATCCCGTCCCCCTCGGGATCGGCAGCGGTCAGCTTGCCAAAGACGGGGATGCCTGCCAGGGTGGCGACCGTGTAGCCGGTCTTCCCCGTCGATGCCTCGGGAGCGAAATTCAGTCCCTCGGTGAGGCGGAGCGTGCAGGAAAGTGCCAGCGGCTGAGAGGTGGACACGGTGCCGAACACAAAGGAGCAATCGGCCGCCTCGTCGGTGGCGGGCACGAAGCGCAGCGAGGAGAGCAGACTGCGGGAGATCACCTGATTTTTCATCACGGGCATGGTCTCCAGATAGAGCGAGCCCACGGCGGGGTCGGGCAGGGTCAGCACGGTGATGCTGGACAGATACCCCACGCCCAGCAGAGACTCAAAATCAGGCGCGGAGAAGGTGATCTCCTTGGAGACCAGCCCCGTTTTGGTAAGGGTCAGGTCGGTGGCCAGCACGTCCAGCGCAGGGGAAAGTCGAATGGCTACGGGAGCCGCCGTTTCGGTGTCAGCCTGTCCCTTGGCAAAGGACGACACGGCGGCCGATGCGGCAGGTGTCAGCAGCAGCGCACAAATGATGGGAACGAGTAAAAGCTTCTTCATTACAAAACCTCCGAAATAATGCTTGCGTAGTTCATTTTGCCTCGCCTGTAAAAAAATATACGGTCAGACCGAAAAAATCATCAAATTCACTTGCAAAATTCACATTCCTGTGCTACAATAAAAAGGATTTCAAAATCATCAACGGAGGTTTTCTAAAAATGCTGGATATTAAAATCGAAAGAACCACAGCAGCCAAAACGAAACCCGATTACGATAAACTGGGCTTCGGTAATTACTACACCGACCATATGTTCCTGATGAACTACACCAAGGGCATCGGCTGGCACGACGCGCGCATCGTGCCCTACGGTCCTCTCTCCCTCGACCCTGCTACCATGGTATTCCACTATGCGCAGGAAATGTTCGAGGGTCTGAAGGCCTACTACACCCCCGAGGGCAAGATTCAGCTCTTCCGCCCCCAGAAGAACATCGAGCGAATGAACAACACCAACCGCCGGATGTGCATCCCCGAGATCGATCCCGAGGACGCACTGCAGGCGATCCGCGCTGTCGTTGAGATGGACAAGGACTGGATCCCCAAGGAAGAGGGCAAGTCGCTCTACATCCGTCCCTTCATCATCGCAACCGACGTACATCTGGGCGTTCACCCCTCCAAGACCTATCTGTTTGCCATCATTCTCTGCCCCGTTGCGGCATACTATGCAGCAGGCATCAATCCCGTCAAGATCTTCATCGAGCGGGAATACGTGCGCGCAGTCCGCGGCGGCACCGGCTTTGCCAAGGTGGGCGGCAACTACGCCTCCTCCCTCATCGGTCAGGAGAAGGCCGAGAAGATGGGCTACGCGCAGGTGCTCTGGCTGGACGGCGTTGAGCACAAGTATATCGACGAGGTGGGCGCAATGAACGTCTTCTTCGTCATCGACGGCAAGGTGATCACCCCCGCCCTCTCCGAAGGCAACATCCTGCCCGGCGTGACCCGTGCATCCTGCATCGAGCTGCTGAAGTCCAAGGGCATTCCCGTAGAGGAGCGCAAGCTCTCCATCGACGAGGTGCTGGACGCTTACAAGAACGGCACGCTGAACGAGGCATTCGGCACCGGCACCGCTGCGGTCATCTCCCCCATCGGCGAGCTGAACGACGGCGAGACCGTGATGACTCTGAACGACGGCAATATCGGCCCCATCTCCCAGATGCTCTACGACAACCTCACCGGTATCCAGTGGGGCAAGCTGGAGGACACCCTGGGCTGGACCGTCCCCGTTTGCTGAGCCGTGATCGTCACCATTTCCCGGCTTTGGAATGAAAAAACAGTATCCGACTTTCTTAGGGGAGTCGGATACTCTCATAAAGCAATCTCTCGCTTCAAACGGCTGGAGGACGGTATTCTACTGAACGGCACCCGCGTCACCGTGCGGGCAATCCTCCACACGGGCGACACCCTTTCCCTGGCTGCGGAGGATCGGGCAGAGGAGCAGAATCCCTATCTGGAGCCTGTCGATCTGCCGCTGGAGGTTCTCTACGAGGACGAGGGGATTTTAGCGGTAACCAAGCCGCCCTTCATGCCCACCCATCCCTCTATGGGACACACGGGGGATACCTTGGCCAACGCCGTGGCATTCTATCTCTATCGGAAGGATCGCCCCTTCGTGTTCCGTGCCGTCAATCGGCTGGATCGGGACACCAGCGGCACCGTCCTGCTCTGCAAGGATCGCTACACCGCCGCCGCTCTGGCAGGCGCGATGGGCAGGGGCGAGATCCGCAAGACCTATCTGGCACTCCTTTCGGGCGAGCTTGCCGACGATAGCGGCAAGATCACAGCCGCCATTCGGCGGAAGGAGGCCTCCATCATCACCCGCGAGGCGATTCCCTATCGAAAGGGCGAGCCTCGCCCCGAGGGCGCACAGGAGGCCCTCACCCGCTACGAGGTGGTGGAGCGACTCTGCGGCTACACCTTAGTGCGTGCCTTCCCCGAGACGGGGCGCACCCATCAGCTGCGGGTGCATTTTGCCCATATCGGTCACCCCATCGTGGGCGATACCCTCTACGGCAGTGCTCACCCCACCCTGTCCCGACAGGCACTCCACGCCGAGTCTCTGACCTTTCCCCATCCCGACGGCAGCAGGCGGACGATCTCCGCTCCCCTGCCCGACGATCTGCAAAATCTGCTGAAGGAGCTGTCCCAATGAACAAGATCCTCAACATCCCCCGCGCCATCGGGCGAAAGCTGAAGCGGGGAGCCATCACCTTCCACCGCTCGGTGCCCAAGTGGTTCTACGCCTTCCCCATCCTGGCAGGGGTCTGTGCCATCCTGCACGCCATCACCTGCCTGTCCGTGCCCTTTGCCGACCTTTTCAGCGATACGGTCTGTGCCGCTATCCGCTTTCTGCTGGCAAAGCTCACCGGCTGGATCCCCTTTTCCATGGGCGAGCTGACCATCATCCTCCTGCCCTTTGCGCTGCTGTTTATGATCGGGCTTTCCATCTGGATGGTCGGTCATTACAAGGCAAAGCTGTACTGTCGGGTGATGGCGGGGATGCTGTCGGTGATCTTTTCCCTCTACACCCTCTTCGTGCTGACGCTGGCACCCGGCTATCAGGGCTTTACGCTGGATCAGAAAATGAAGCTGGACCGTGAAGCCGTTTCGGTGGAGGAGCTGTACGCCACCGCAGAGATCCTGCGGGATAAAGCTCACGCCGAGCTGGATGCCGTCCTGTTCCGTCACGGTACCTTCTCGGTCATGCCCTACAGTCTGGAGGAGATGAACGACAAGCTCTGCGACGCCTACGAAAAGGTAAGCGCAAAGTACGAGTTTATCCAGAACTTCCGCTCCAATATCAAATTCGTCATGCTCAGCGAGCCTATGTCCTACACCCACATCACAGGCGTGTACACCTTCTACTCGGGCGAGGCAAACCTGAACGTGAACTTCCCCGATTACTCCCTGCCCTACACCGCCGCCCACGAGCTGGCGCACCAGAGAGGCATTGCCAGAGAGGACGAGGCCAACTTCGTCGCCTTTCTTGCCTGCATGGAGTCGGATGATCCCTATATCCGCTACAGCGGCTATATCAACCTGCTGGAATACGTGATGGGTGCGCTGAACAAAGCTGATTCCGCCAAATATTCCTCCTTCTACGGCACGCTGGATTATCGGATCGTGTACGAGTTCTACGCACAAAGCAATTTCTTTGAGCAGTATCGGGACAACGTGGCGGCCGACGTCAGCGGAGCGGTCAACGACGCTTACCTGCAGGTGCAGGGACAGACCGCAGGCAGACAAAGCTACAATCTGGTAGTGGATCTGGCCGTTGCCTACTACAAAGCACACCCCACAGAGTAACCGATCGGCGCACTTTTGCATATACTGTAACGAGTCGTTTTTCCTGCCCCATTTATGCAATTCGACCAATTTCGCAAATATTTACACTTTATTCAAACACGCGGCCAAATTCCTGCTATAATGATAGTATCGAATCTCATTCTGCCCGTGGGGGCATTCGGAATCTGAAAATCGATCAGGAGTATACTCCCTCGGGAGCTGCACATAGATTATGGAAAAAATACTGATTCGCGGCGGAAAGCCGCTTTACGGCACCATCGAGATCGACGGCATGAAAAACGCCGCCCTCCCTATCGTATTTGCCACCCTGCTGGTGCCCGGAAAATGCCATATTGACAATCTTCCCGCAGTCAGAGACATTGCGCTCTCGCTGCAGATCTTGGAAACGCTGGGTGCCAAGGTGGAAATGACCGGTCCCAACAGCGTAGAGATCGACGCCACCAACGCCATTGCCACTCTCCCTCCCGCAGAGCTGACCCGCAAGATGCGTGCATCCTACTATCTGCTGGGCGCAGGACTGGGCCGCTTCGGCTCCGCTATAGTGGGCTATCCCGGCGGCTGTGACTTCGGCAAGCGTCCCATCGACCAGCACGTGAAGGGCTTTGAGGCACTGGGTGCTACCGTAGACGAAAGCAGCGACGGTCTCCTCACCGCCAAGGTGGGCGAGCAGGGGCTGAGAAGCGGCAACATCTTCTTCGACGTGGTCTCCGTCGGCGCAACGCTGAACGTCATGATGGCGGCCGTCACCGCTCCCGGACAGACGATCATCGAAAACGCCGCCCGTGAGCCTCACATCGTTGACCTGGCCAACTTCCTGAACACCTGCGGTGCCCGCATCAGCGGTGCCGGTACCGATACCATCAAGATCAAGGGAGTGTCCGAGCTCCACGGCTGTACCTACGCCATCATCCCCGATATGATCGAGGCAGGCACCTACATGGTTGCCGTTGCCGCCGCCAGCGGACAGGTGAAGATCAACAACGTCATCCCCAAGCACCTGGAATCGGTCACCGCCAAGCTGGAGGAAATGGGCGTTTCGGTAGAAGAGCTGGACGACGCAGTAGTCGTCACCCGCACCGAGCCTTTGCAGCGTTGCAACATCAAGACCCTGCCCTACCCGGGCTTCCCCACCGATATGCAGCCCCAATTCTGCGCACTCTTCTGTCTGGCAGAGGGCGTGTGCCATCTGACCGAGGGCGTTTGGGACAACCGCTTCCGCTACGTTGACGAGCTGCGCCGTCTGGGTGCGGATATCGAGGTCAACGGCAAGACCGCTACCGTCAACGGTGGCGCGCCGCTCCGCGGAACCTCGGTGCGTGCGGTAGACCTGCGCGGCGGCGCCGCTATGGTCATCGCAGGTCTGGCTGCCGAGGGCGAGACCATCGTGGAGGACATCCACCTGATCGCACGGGGCTACGACAATCTGGAAGGCAAGCTGTCCGCCGTTGGCGCCGACATCTGCCGCGTGGTCTATCCCGACCCCATCATCAAGATGAACTGATTAACCTGATTAAAGGACAGAAAGGAGTTTGTCAGACCGACAAGCTCCTTTTGGTAATTCTATGAAAACATTGACCGTAGGTCCCAACGACGCAGGACAGCGTCTGGACAAGTTCCTGACCAAGACGCTGCATCACCTGCCCACGTCCATGCTCTACAAGGGCATCCGCACCAAAAAGATCAAGGTCAACCGTAAGCGCGCCGAGATCGGGCAGATGCTGGCGGTAGGCGACACGGTGGAGCTGTTCCTTCCCCCCGATCTTTTGGAGGAGGACAAGGCCGCTCCCGCTTTTATGAAGCTCACGCCCCGTCTGGACATCGTCTACGAGGACGAGCACATCCTGCTGCTCAACAAGCGGGCAGGGCTGATCGTCCATTCCGACGCTGAGGAGGACACCAACACGCTGATCTCCCACGTGCAGGCCTATCTCTACCGCAAGGGCGAGTACGATCCCACCGCCGAGCAGTCCTTCGCCCCCGCGCTGGTGAACCGCATCGACCGCAACACGGGCGGCATCGTCATCGCCGCCAAGACCGCCGAGGCACTCCGCGTGCTGAACCAAAAGGTGCGGGACAGAGAGATCGACAAAAGCTATCTCTGCGCCGCTCACGGCATCTTTGAGAAAAAGGAAGGCCTGCTCACCGGCTGGCTGACCAAGGACGGCGACAAGAATCTGGTGACCGTCTATAAAGATCGCCCCCGCGATCCCGAAGCGCGGATGATCAAAACCGGCTATCGGGTGCTGAAAGAGAAAAACGACCTCTCCCTCTTGGAGATCGACCTGCTCACCGGCCGCACCCATCAGATCCGCGCCCATCTGGCGTCGATTGGCCATCCCCTGCTGGGGGACGGCAAGTACGGCATCAACCGTGCCGATCGGGCGAAGGGCTACAAGTATCAAGCCCTCTATTCCCGTGCGCTGACCTTCCGCTTCACCACCGACGCAGGCGCGCTGGAATATCTAAGCGGCAAACGCTTTGAGGTGGATCCTGCGCAGATCTGGTTTTTGGAGGAATTTCAATGATCTGGATATTGCTGATTGCAGGCGGTATACTCACCGCTCTGACTCAAATGGTGGATTGGCTCTCTCCCCTTGCCTTTCTCTCCATGATCCCTGCCGTCGTCGCCCTCTGCCGCGCTGCAGAGGCCAAGCTGCGCTTTCGGAAGGTCTATCTCATTGGGCTGGCCTACGTGCTTCCCTACTTTCTCACCGTCTTTCACTGGTT
>JAFTKV010000132.1 GCA_017453085.1 Clostridia bacterium | reverse complement strand
TCAGAGACGAGCGTGAGGAAGAAATAGTGGAGAATATCCTCCATTATGAAGGCGGTATCGTCTCTTTCGTAGAGCATCTCAACGCCATCAAGCACTGCGAGCTGGTGCACCCTCAGGTTATCTACGTGAAGGGCAAGAAAGGCGATACCACCGCTGAAATCGCTATCCAGTATAACGATACCTATAACGAAACCCTGATGACCTTCGCCAATAATATCCATACCATGGAAGGCGGTATGCACGAAACAGGCTTTAAGTCTGCACTGTCCAAGGTACTGAATGCCTACGGTCAGAAGCTGGGCATCCTCAAGGGCGAGGATAAGCTCTCCGGCGAGGATGTGCGTGAGGGCATCTGTGCCGTAGTATCGGTGAAGCTTCGCGAAGCACAGTTTGAAGGTCAGACCAAGACCAAGCTGGGCAACTCCGAGATCCGTACCTTCGTGGATCAGATGCTCACCGAAAAGCTCACCGAGTTTATGGAAGAGAATCCTGCCGTGTGCAAAGCCATCCTGGAGAAGGCACAGGCGGCCTCCAGAGCCCGTGAAGCCGCCCGTAAGGCAAGAGAGCTCACCCGCCGCAAAGGCGCGCTGGAGGGCGCAGGACTCCCCGGTAAGCTGTGGGACTGCCAAGAGAAGTCGGTTGAAGTAACCGAGCTCTTCCTGGTCGAGGGTAACTCCGCAGGCGGCTCCGCAAAAGACGGCAGAGATTCCAAGTATCAGGCAATTCTGCCTCTGAGAGGTAAGGTGCTGAACGTAGAAAAATCCCGTCTGGATAAGGTCTACTCCAACCAACAGCTGATTCCCATTATTCAGTCTATCGGCTGCGGCATCGGAAACGATCTGGATATGTCTAAGCTCCGCTACGGTAAGATCATTCTGATGGCGGATGCCGACGTAGACGGTGCACACATTCAGGTATTGCTTCTCACCTTCTTCTACCGTCACATGAAGCAGCTGATCGAAGAGGGACACGTTTTCCTTGCGCAGCCTCCGCTGTTTAAGGTGCATAAAGGCAAGCAGGTACGCTACGCCTTCTCCGACGAGGAGCGTGACTTCTATATCAAAGAGCTGGGCGAGAAAAACGTGGAAGCCGAGCGCTACAAGGGTCTTGGTGAGATGGACCCCGATCAGCTTTGGGAAACGACCATGAATCCCGAAACCAGAACCTTGCTTCGCGTTTCCATCGAGGATGCGATGCAGTGTGACGAAATTTTCTCCCTGCTCATGGGCGAAAAGGTTGAGCCTCGCCGTGAATTTATTGAGAAAAACGCAACCTTTGTCACCAATCTGGACGTATAACGCTATACTAACAATAAACAGCGAAGTTTTCCACAGATTGTGGAGATAAGTGTGTAAAACTCCCCGCATAATCTGTTGAAATACCGCAAGAAAGGAAGAATTTACAGGGCTTTTTGATTGTGGAACGATTCTCCTCTATCCTGTGGAAAATCCCTCCTGCAATGATGAAAAACGGTGCAAAACCGTCCTGTAATCCCCGGTGAAGCCAATGAAACTACTTGGATCTCTGGTAGGACTTGCCGCCGTACTGTCGGTAGTCCCTTACAAAGTTGAATCGAACGAATGCGGAGAGAAGAAATCTTATTCTCTCACCTCGCTGACCTGGAAAGCCGATTACACCCCTGATACCGATACCGAGGAGGCAACCTTGAATATCGATCTGCTGGGCGGTCTGATGGATACGGTCCATACGGTTAAGGATCTGTTCACCAAAGAAGCAAACGTGGATTTTTGCGAGACCGTTATCGTGGAAACGAAATCCGATTCCGGGAATAAGTAACTTTACAACGAGTTCGAAAGGATATTTCGATAAAAAATGGATATGAAAGAAAACTACGAATTCAAAGACCAAAAAATCGTAGACGTGCAGATGGAGAAGGAGGTCAAAAAGTCCTTCATCAACTACGCAATGTCGGTTATCGTCAGCCGTGCGCTCCCCGACGTGCGCGACGGTTTGAAGCCGGTACACAGACGAATCCTGTATGCAATGTACGAGGATCATCTGACCTACGATCAGCCCTTCCGTAAATCGGCGACTACCGTCGGTAACGTGCTGGGTCGATACCATCCTCACGGCGACGCATCGGTTTATGATGCAATGGTTCGTCTGGCACAGGATTTTAACCTTCGCTATACGCTGGTAGAGGGTCACGGTAACTTCGGTAACATTGACGGCGACCAGGCTGCTGCTTACCGTTATACCGAGGCAAGACTCAGTAAAATGGCAAACGAGATGCTCACCGACATCGAAAAAGAGGTCGTGGAGTTCTCACCTAACTTTGATAACAAGCTCCGTGAGCCCGACGTGCTCCCTGCCCGTTTCCCTAACCTTTTGGTTAACGGATCGATGGGTATCGCCGTCGGTATGGCAACCAATATCCCTCCCCACAATCTGGGCGAGGTCATTGACGGTACCATCTACCTGATGGATCATCCCGAAGCAGAAGTGCAGGATCTGATGCAGTTCATCAAGGGTCCCGACTTCCCCACGGGTGCTACCATTTGTGGAACCTCCGGTATTATCGAGGCCTACGCTACCGGCAGAGGTCGGATTCCCGTTCGTGCCAAAGCAGAGGTGCAGGAGGACAAGAACCGCATCGTCATTACCGAAATTCCCTATGGTGTGAACAAGGCGATGATGGTGGAGGCGATGGCCAACTGCCACAAGGAAAAGAAGATCGAGGGCATTACTGCGCTCCGTGATGAATCGGGCAGAGCAGGTCTGAGAGTTGTGGTGGAATACCGCCGTGACGCCAACGGATCGGTGATCCTCAATCAGCTGTACAAATATACCCAGCTGCAGGATACCTGCGCGGTGAATATGCAGGCTATCGTGGGCGGCGTTCCTAAGGTGCTGACCCTGAAGGAAGTGCTGACGCATTACATTACGCACCAGCAGGAGGTAGTCGTTCGTCGTGTCAAGTTCGATCTGCAAAAAGCACTCAAGGAGATGCACATCTTCGAGGGCTTCAAGATCGCACTGGACAATATCGACAAGGTCATCTCTATCATCCGTGCATCGGCTAACGTCAGCGAGGCAAAGATCAACCTGATGAACGCCTTCCGGCCGGAGGATCTGATTGATAAATTTACAGAGCTG